>NZ_JAMYOR010000014.1:0-123290 GCF_040319965.1 Mesorhizobium sp. M0830
GCGCATCCTGACCCCGTTTAAAAGGTCAAGACTTACCGGACAGATCGTGTGCTACCTAAACCGGACATATCGTGTGCTACCGACACGCCGTCCGCGTTCACTTGATGTTTACCCTCACCTCCTCATATACAGGATGGTTAACGGGCTTGCCCAACGGCAATCTCGGGCGGGTGATTCGGACGGGACATCATGGCACGCATTCTTCTGGCGGAAGACGACGACGATATGCGTCGGTTCCTCGTCAAGGCGCTGGAGCGCGCCGGTTACCAGGTCAGCGATTTCGACAATGGCGCCAGCGCCTATGAGCGGCTGCGCGAGGAGCCGTTCTCGCTGCTGTTGACTGACATCGTCATGCCGGAGATGGACGGCATCGAGCTGGCGCGTCGCGCTACCGAGATCGATCCTGATTTGAAGGTCATGTTCATCACCGGTTTCGCCGCCGTTGCGCTGAACCCGGATTCCAAGGCACCGAAAGACGCCAAGGTGTTGTCGAAGCCATTCCATCTGCGCGATCTCGTCAACGAGGTCGAGAAGATGCTTCAGGCGGCCTGAGCCGCTTTCCAAGCGAGGCGCCGCACCTCTTCGCCACTGCGGCGAGACGACGCCTTCTTTCCTTTTTCCTGCTATTGACGCGCTGGATCAAAAATGGTGTATGCGCGGCTTCGGATGGGCGTGTAGCTCAGCGGGAGAGCACTGCATTGACATTGCAGGGGTCACAGGTTCAATCCCTGTCACGCCCACCATCCAATCCAGACATTGGCGAGCTTGAGCGCAATGCGCCCGTCCCGGCACTGACCAGAGCGGGCATGCGTGAGATGATATCCGGGTTAGAAGCCAGGACATTGGTTCCGCGAGGGGACAGTCCCAGCTCAGACGCCCGCAACGGCGCAGAGGCTCCTCATCCTGGCAACCGCCAGGTCCGGATCGGCCAGCAACCCAGCCTGGTCGGCAAGGCGGAAAATATCGGCATAGTGACGGATGCTGCGCGCCGATTGCATGCCGCCGACCATCGCAAAATGGTCCTGATGGCCGTTCAGCCAGGCCATGAAGACGATGCCGGCCTTGTAATATTCGGTCGGCGCCTCGAAGATTTTTCGCGATAGCGGCACGGTCGGCGCCATCAATGCGTCATAGCCGGCGCGATTCCTCTCCGCCAGTTTCGCCAAGGCGGCATTGGCGACCGGCGCGATGGCGTCGAAAATGCCGAGCAGCGCATGCGAATGTCTTTTCTCGTCACCGGCGATCAGTTCGGGGTAGTTGAAGTCGTCACCGGTGAACATCACGACGCCGTCAGGCAGGCGGGTCCTGAGCGCGATCTCCTTGCCGGCATCGAGCAGCGAGATTTTTATCCCTGCCACCTTGTCGGCGTGGCGTTCGATGATGGCGATGACGGTATCGAGCGCGGCCTCGAAATCGCTGCTGCCCCAGTAGCCCTTGAGCGCCGGATCGAACATGTCGCCCAGCCAGTGCAGGATGACCTTGCCGGAGGCCTGGCCGAGAATGCGGTCGTAAACATGCACATAGTCATCCGGGCCCTTGGCTGTCGCCGCGAGCGCCCGGCTGGCCATCATGATCACCTTGCCGCCCAGCCCTTCGATAAAACCGAACTGCTCCTCATAAGCGGTGATGACATCGTCGAGCGTCTTGGCAGCGGCCGGCGCCAGATGGTCGGTGCCAGCGCCCGAGGCCAGGTCGGCGCCATCGACGGTACGCGCCTCGGCGATCGAGCGGCGGATCAATTCCTGCGCGTTTGTCCAGTCGAAACCCATGCCACGCTGCGACGTGTCCATCGCCTCGGCGATGCGAAAGCCTAGCCGCCACAGATGGTGCCGGAATGCCATCGTCCTGTCCCAGTCGACCATCGGCCTGGACCACGGATCGGTCATCGCAAGCGGATCGGCAACGACGTGTGCGGCGGCATAGGCGATGCGCGTAAACCGCGCGCCGATCACCGGCTGCACCGGCTGGCCGGCAAGCGCGTAGCGGGCACTGCGGCCATCCTCGCCAGGCAAGGAAATGTCCATCGATCTCTCCCTTTTCCGCGCCTATAAATGGAACGTTCCAATAAATCAAGAACCTTTAGGATTCAGAGTTCATTCAGGCAAATGCTGCATTGCAACAGACAAAGCCTTATACAATATGGCGTTGGAGCACCTGCAATCGTTCATTCAGGGTCGGGAAAAGATCTGGGGTTGACTCAAGATCCAACCGATGATTAGAACGTTCCAATAAAACGTGATCATAAAGTTGGGAGGATGCATCTGGATGGCCAGCCGGGCCAAGGCGACGATATTCGACATCGCCCGTGAAGCAGGCGTGTCCAAATCGACGGTATCGCTCGTGCTCCAGGGAAGCGGGCTGATCCGGCCTGAGACAGCAAGCAAGGTTCGCAAGGCGATCGACGATGTCGGTTACGTTTACAACCGCGGCGCCGCCAACCTGCGCAAGGCTCACTCCAACGTCATAGGCATGGTCATCAACGATCTCACCAATCCTTTCTTCGCAGAACTGGCGGTCGGCATGGAACGCGTCTTCCAGTCGGCCGGGATCGTGCCATTCATCGCCAACACGGCTGAAAATCCGGTGCGCCAGGAGGAAGTGCTGAAATCGCTGATGGAGCAAGGTGTCGCCGGTCTCATCGTGTCGCCGGCCCGCGGCACGACGCCGGGCGCCTTTCGGCGGATCGAAACGGCGGGCCTGCCTGTGGTCTTCGCCATGCGCCGGCTGCCGGAAAGCCGCATCCCCGTGATCGCGCCGGACAATCATCGCGGCGCCTATCTCGCCACCGCTCATCTGATCGGCAAGGGACATCGCCGGCTGGTCTTCTTCGGCGGCTCGTCCGATCTGGTGGTCTATCATGAGCGGCTTGGCGGATTTCGCGAAGCCTGTGAGACGCAGGGGATCGCCGCCCGGGACGCACTTGTCGTCGAAGGCGAGACCAGCCGCAGAGGTGGTATCGCGTGCCTGGAGACCGCTCTCGCGATGGCTGAACCGCCGACCGCGGCACTCTGCTTTAATGACGCCGTCGCCTTTGGCGCGATGCTGGCGCTGCGCAAGCGTGGGCTTGAGCCGGGCGCTGATTTCGCCATCGTCGGCTTCGACGACGTGGCCGAGGCCGAGCATCATATGCCGGCTCTGACCAGCGTCGCGGTGGACTCGGCGGGCCTGGGCGAACGTGCCGCGCATGTCATGCTGAAAATGATCCAGTCGCGCACCACGCGGGCCGAGGACCATATCGGCGCGGTCAATCTCGTGGTCAGGGAAAGCTGCGGCCCGGATCGCCGCACCCGAAACAGCCTCGCAGGTTCGAGGAGCGCGACATGAGCGTCAAATGGGGCTTGATCGGCGCCAGCACGATCGCCAGACAGTTCATGATCAACGCCATCCGCGCGCAAAGCGACGGCGAGGTCGCGGCAGTAATGAGTTCCAGCCCCGAGCGCGCCACCGCCTATGCCGGGGAAAACAACATTCTGCTTGCCGTTTCGACGCTCGATGGCCTCCTCGGCGCCGATATCGACGCCGTCTACATCTCGACCACCAATGAATTGCACCTCGAGCAGGCGCTCGCCGCCGTCAGGGCGGGAAAGCACGTGCTGTGCGAAAAGCCGCTGGCGCTAAGCAGCAGCGACGCCCGCAAGATGGTTGCCGCCGCCAAGGCCGCCGGCGTCGTGCTCGGCACCAACCATCATCTACGCAACGCCGGCGCGCACCGCACCATGCGCGAGGCGATCGCCGCCGGCCGCATCGGCAAGCCGATTGCCGCGCGCGTCTTCCATTCCGTCTATCTGCCTGAGAATCTGCAGGGCTGGCGCATCACCAAACCCGAAGCGGGCGGCGGCGTGGTGCTCGACATCACCGTGCATGATGCCGACACGCTGCGCTTCGTGCTCGGCGACGATCCGGTCGAGGTTTCCTGCTTCACGCAGTCGGCCGGCATGGCCGGCAGCGGGCTGGAGGATGGCGCCATGTGCATCTGGCGCTTCAAATCGGGCGTCATTGCGCAGTCGCATGAGGGCTTCACCACCAAATTCGCCGGCACCGGCTTCGAGGTGCACGGTTCGGAAGGGTCGCTGATCGCCAGCAACGTGATGACTCAGAAGCCGATCGGCTCGGTGCTGCTGCGCACGGCAGCAGGCGAAGAGGAATTGAGCTTCGACCGCGAGGATCTTTATGCGCGCTCCGTGCGCCAGTTCCACACCGCGATCCGTGGCGAGGGCCGGCCTGCCGCAACCGGCGAGGACGGCATCTGGTCGCTGACCGCTGCCGAAGCAGCGCTGCAATCGGCAAGTTCCGGCAAGGCCGTCAGGATCGACCCGAAACTCGGGAGCATGAATTGAGCAAGGTCGTTTCCGCAACTGAAGCCGCCGGCCTTATCAAGGACGGCATGGTCGTGTCGGTGTCCTCGTCGAGCGGCCTCGGCTGCCCTGACGCCGTGCTGGCCGCGATCGGCGAGCGCTTCGATGGGGAAGGCCATCCGAAGAACATCACCACGCTGCATCCGATCGCCGCGGGCGACATGTATGGCGTCAGGGGTATCGACCATCTGGCCAAGCCCGGCCTGCTGAAGCGGACTTTGTGCGGTTCCTATCCGTCCGGCCCCTCCTCTTCCGAACCGCCGCAGATCTGGAAGATGATCGGCGACAATTCGGTCGCCGCCTACAACGTGCCGTCCGGCATCCTGTTCGATATGCACCGCGAGGCTGCCGCCAAGCGGCCGGGCGTGCTGACCAAGGTCGGTCTCGACACCTTCGCCGATCCCCGCCACCAGGGCTGCGCCATGAACGCCGCCGCCAGCGAGCCGATCGTTTCCGTGCAGCAGTTCGACGGCGAGGAATGGCTCTATTTCCGCTCCATCGTGCCGGATGTCTCGATCATCCGCGCCACCACGGCGGACGAGCGCGGCAACCTCACCTACGAGCATGAGGGCGCCTATCTCGGCGGGCTGGAGCAGGCGCTTGCTGCCCGCAACAATGGCGGCATCGTCATCGCGCAGGTCAAGCGCGTCGTCGAGAACGGCACGCTGAAGCCGCATGACGTACGCGTGCCCGGCGTGCTGGTCGACCATATCGTCGTCGCGCCCGACCAGTTGCAGACGACGCTGACGCCTTACGATCCGGCAATCTCGGGCGAGATCTTCCGGCCGCTGTCGAGTTTCCGCAACGCGGAGATGAATATCCAGAAGGTGATCGCGCGCCGCGTCGCCATGGAATTGCGCGACGGCATGGCCGTCAACATCGGCTTCGGCATTTCCGCCAATGTGCCGCGTATCCTGCTCGAGGAAGGCCAGCATGGCAAGGTCACCTGGGTCATCGAACAGGGCGCGGTCGGCGGCGTACCGCTGCTCGATTTCAAGTTCGGCTGCTCGTCGAATGCCGACGCCTTCATGCCCTCGCCGCACCAGTTCATCTATTTCCAGGCCGGCGGCTTCGATGCGTCGCTGCTGTCCTTCCTGCAGATCGACCGCCATGGCTCAGTCAATGTCTCGAAGCTTTCGGCGCGGCCGCATGTCACCGCCGGTGCCGGCGGCTTTGTCGACATCACCGCGCGGGCGAAGAAGATCGTCTTCTCCGGGTTTTTCAACGCTGGTGCCAAGCTCTCGCTGGCCGATGGCGGCATCCGCATCGACCAGGAGGGCAAGGTCAAGAAGGTGGTCGCGGAGGTCGAGCATATCTCGTTCTCGGGCAAGCGCGCGGTCGCGCAAGGGCAGGACATCACCTACGTCACCGAGCGCTGCGTGATGAAGCTGACGCCAGAAGGCTTGGTCGTCACTGAACTGGCGCCTGGCATCGACCTGCAACGCGATGTGCTGGCGCAGTCGGAAATTCCGTTGGGCGTTGCCAAGGACCTCAAGACGACACCAGAGGCGCTCTACCTGGACCAGCCAATAGGCCTGTCGCTGAATGACGGCGCCTCGCTCGGAGGCGTGGATGGCTGAACGTCTCGTCACCTTCGAGCAGGATGGCGCCATCGGCACCATCACGCTGCGCCGGCCGGAGAAATTCAACGCGCTCGACATCCCGATGCTGCGGGCGCTAGCGACGGCGCTCGACGCGGCTGAGATGGCGGAAGGCGTGCGTGTCGTGCTGCTGCGCGGCGAGGGCAAGGGTTTTTGCGCCGGCGGTGATGTCGAGGCCTGGGCGCAGATGAGCGCGGCCGATTTCCAGGTGCAATGGGTGCGCTACGGCCACCGTGTGTTCGACCGGCTGGCGCGGCTGCGGCAGCCGACCATCGCGGTCCTGTCCGGCCATGCGCTGGGCGGCGGCCTGGAACTGGCTGTGGCCTGTGATTTCCGCGTCGCGGAAACACAGGTGAAATTGGGCTTCCCGGAAACCTCGATTGGAGTGGTGCCCGGCTGGTCCGGCACGCAGCGCGCGGTGCGTCGTTTCGGTGCACAGACGGTGCGTCGCATGGCGCTGGGCGGCGAGATCTTGCTCGCGCCCGAAGCGAGGGCCCTGGGTGTGGTCGACCGGGTGGTCGAGACCGGCAAGGCCCACGACGAAGCCAGGACTTGGGCCGAAAAGATCGCCGAGCGCGGGCCGCTGGCGACGGAGGCCGCCAAGCTGATGATCGCTGTCGCCGAAGGCGAGGAAAGTGCGGCCGCCACCGAAGCGCTGGCCAGCGGCTTCATCGCGATGTCCGGCGATCTCAAGGCCGGTGTCGGCGCTTTCAAGGCCAAGCACAAACCGGCCTTTTCGAGATCCTAGAGGAAACACATGAACGCACCTCTCAAGATTTCCATGCCGGCCGAGGCGTCCGCGGCGCCGAAGGCGTACAAGCTGCTGATCGACGGCAAGCATGTCGATGCCCGCGACGGCCGCACGATTGCGCGCCAGAGCCCCGGCCACGGCTTCACCGTCTCGCACTATGCGCAGGCCGGCGAGGCCGAAGTGGAAGCCGCTGTGCAGGCTGCGCACAAAGCTTTCGAAACGGGCCCATGGCCGCGCATGAAAGCTGCTGAACGTGCCGCGATTCTGCTCAAGGCGGCCGACTTGATCGAGGCGCGGCTCGAAGACATCGCCCGGCTCGACGCGCTGGAATCCGGCAAGCCGATTGCTCAGGCGCGCGGCGAGATCGGTGGCGCCGTCGACATCTGGCGCTACGCCGCCTCGCTCGCCCGCACACTGCATGGCGAATCCTACGCCAATCTCGGCGATGCCATGCTGGGTGTCGTGTTGCGCGAGCCGATCGGTGTCGTCTCGATCATCACGCCCTGGAATTTCCCCTTCCTGATCGTCAGCCAGAAACTACCCTTCGCGCTCGCCGCCGGCTGTACGGCGGTGGTCAAGCCGAGCGAAATGACCTCGGCTTCCACCTTCGTGCTCGGCGACATCCTGATGCAGGCCGGCCTTCCTGCCGGCGTTGTCAACATCCTCGCAGGGCTCGGCGCCGATGTCGGCGCCCCGATGGTCAGCCATCCGCTTGTCGAGATGGTGTCGTTCACCGGCTCGACCCGCGTCGGCAGAATGACGATGGCCTCGGCCGCGCAGTCGCTGAAGAAAGTCTCGATGGAACTCGGTGGCAAGAACGGCCAGATCGTTTTCCCCGACGCCGACCTCAAGGCGGCCGCCGACGCGGCGGTGTTCGGCGGCTTCTTCAATGCCGGCGAATGCTGCAATGCCGGCAGCCGGCTGATCGTGCACGAGGCGATCGCCGACGATTTTCTCGGAGCCGTCAAGGCGCTCACCGCCAGGCTGAGGGTCGGCGATCCGCTCGATGACCGAACCAAGGTCGGCGCGATGATCTCATCCGATCATCTGGCAAAGGTGACAGGTTACGTGGCAGCAGCCGCGACCGAAGGCAGCAGTGTTTACAGGGGCGGCCAGCAGCTGGCCTCCAATGCCGGTCAATACCTCGATCCCACCATCATCCGCGGCGTCACCGAGGATATGGCCATTGCGCGCGAGGAAGTGTTCGGCCCGGTGCTCTCGGTGCTGACTTTTGGATCGATTGAAAAGGCGTTGCACATCGCCAACGACACGCCCTATGGTTTGTCGGCGGGCGTGTGGAGCGCCAGCATCGACACTTGCATGTCGATAGCGCGTGGGGTGCGTTCGGGGACCGTCTGGGTGAACACATTCATGGAAGGTTATCCCGAGCTGCCTTTCGGAGGCTACAAGCAGTCCGGTCTCGGACGCGAACTCGGCAAACGCGCCGTCGAGGACTATACCGAGGAAAAGACAATCCAGTTTCATCGCGGCCAACGCACCGGATGGTGGGTCGGCTGAGTTGAGAAGAACCCGGTGGGCCTCCACCGGTCGTGTAATGAAACAAGGGAGGAAGTACATGTTGCGCAAACTGCTTATCGGAACGGCTCTCGCATCGGGTCTGGCTTTCGCGGCCCATGCCGCGGACGTCAAGGAAGTCCAGATGCTGCATTGGTGGACGTCGGGCGGCGAAGCGGCTGCTCTCAACGTCCTCAAGGGCGACCTGGCCAAGGAAGGCTATGCCTGGAAAGACGTGCCGGTGGCCGGTGGTGGCGGCGACGCTGCCATGACCGCGCTGAAGGCGATGGTCGCGGCCGGCAATTACCCGACTGCCTCGCAGATGCTCGGCTACACCGTGCTCGATTATGCGGCGGCCGGCGTCATGGGCGATCTGACCGAGACGGCGAAGAAGGAAGGCTGGGACAAGTCCGTTCCGGCAGCCCTGCAGAAGTTCTCGGTCTACGAAGGCAAATGGGTCGCGGCTCCGGTCAATGTCCACTCGGTCAACTGGCTGTGGATCAACAAGGCCGTCATGGACAAGATCGGCGGCACCGAGCCGAAGACCTTCGACGACTTCGTTGCCCTGCTTGACAAGGCCAAGGCAGCAGGCGTGATCCCGCTCGCTCTCGGCGGCCAGAACTGGCAGGAAGCCACCATGTTCGACTCTGTCGTGCTGTCGACCGGCGGACCTGAGTTCTACAAAAAGGCCTTCAACGACCTCGATGACGCTTCGCTCAAGTCCGACACGATGAAGAAATCGTTCGACAATCTCGCCAAGCTGGTCACCTATGTCGATCCGAACTTCTCGGGCCGCGACTGGAACCTTGCCACCGCCATGGTCATCAAGGGCGATGCCCTCGTGCAGGTCATGGGCGACTGGGCCAAGGGTGAGTTCCACGCCGCCAACAAGACCCCGGGCACGGACTTCCTTTGCTACCGCTTTCCGGGCACCGACGGCTCGGTGATCTACAACTCGGACATGTTCGGCATGTTCAACGTTCCGGACGACCGCAAGGCCGCCCAGATCGCACTGGCCACCGCTACCCTGTCGAAGAGCTTCCAGTCGGCCTTCAACGTCGTCAAGGGTTCGGTTCCGGCTCGTACCGACGTTCCGGATACCGACTTCGACGCTTGCGGCAAGAAGGGCATCGCCGACCTGAAGGCAGCCAACGAAGGCGGCACGCTGTTCGGTTCGCTGGCCCAGGGCTATGGCGCGCCTCCGGCGGTCGCCAATGCCTATAAGGATGTCGTCTCCAAGTTCGTCCATGGCCAGATCAAGACCTCGGACGAAGCCGTGACCGAACTGGTCAAGGCCATCGACGACGCCAAGTAAGCGCAACACAAGAAAACGCCTTCCCTGCTCCGGTGGGGAAGGCTCCGATCCGCGAAACCGTTGGTCGCGCGTCGACGGGAGGAGCTTCATGAGCACGGTAGCGACAAGCCAGATCAAGCTGACGCCGGAGCACGCACGCCCGCGCGCCTCGGTGCGCTCGCGCCTGCAGGACGCGCTGCCGAAGATCGTGCTGGCGCCGAGCTTCGCCATCACCATCGTCTTCGTCTACGGCTTCATCCTGTGGACGATCTACCTGTCCTTCACCAATTCCAAGACCTTCCCGTCCTATGCCATCACCGGCTCGCGTGCTTATCAGCGGCTGTGGGGCTGGACCTTCGACACCGACCCGCCATCGAGCTGGTACACGTCGATCACCAACATGGGCATTTTCGGTTTTCTCTACATCTTCATCTGCCTGGCGCTCGGCCTGTTCCTGGCCATCCTGCTCGACCAGAAGATCCGCGGCGAAGGCGTGCTGCGGCCGATTTATCTCTACCCGATGGCGCTGTCCTTCATCGTCACCGGGGTTGCCTGGAAATGGTTCCTCGATCCCGGCCTCGGCCTCGAGCAGACCTTGCATCAATGGGGTTGGACGAGCTTCCATTTCGACTGGATCAAGAACAAGGATTTCGTCATCTACACGGTGGTCATCGCCGGTGTCTGGCAGGCCTCGGGCTTCATCATGGCGATGTTCCTGGCCGGTCTGCGCGGCATCGACGGCGAGATCATGAAGGCGGCGCAGATCGATGGCGCCACCACCTTCCAGCTTTACCGCCGCATCGTCATCCCGCTGCTGCGGCCGATCTTCCTGTCGGCCTTCATCGTGCTCGCGCACCTCGCCATCAAGTCGTATGACCTTGTCGTGGCGCTGACCAGCGGCGGCCCCGGCGGCTCGGCCTGGCTGCCCTCTAATTTCATGTACGAGTACACCTTCAAGCGCAACGAGATGGCCGTCGGCTCGGCCAGCGCCGTGATCATGCTGATGACCATCATCGCCATCATCGTGCCCTATCTCTATTCGGAACTCAGGGAGAAGCCGCGATGAGCGCCGTCACCACTCCCGCCCGTCAGGCCTCAGGCGGCGTCAACGTCAAGCTCATCAACCGCGTCGTCATCTACGGGCTCTTGGCGCTGTTTGCGCTGTTCTACCTGATGCCGCTGTTCGTCATGCTGGTGACCTCGTTCAAGACCATGGAAGAGATCCAGAACGGCAACATGCTGGCGCTGCCGCAAGCGCCGACCTTCGACCCATGGATAAAGGCGTGGAGCGAAGTTTGCTCGGGCCTGACCTGCGTCGGCATGAAGGGCTATTTCTGGAACTCGATCAAGATGGTGGTTCCGGCAGTCATCATCTCGACCCTGCTCGGCGCGCTCAACGGCTATGTGCTGACAAAATGGCGCTTTCGCGGGGCGACGCTGGTGTTCGGGCTGATGCTGTTTGCCTGCTTCATCCCGTTCCAGTCGGTGCTGTTGCCGATGGCGACCATTCTTGGCAGCATCGGCCGTTTCGGCGTGACTTTGCAGAATGCGACCGGAACGAGCTTCGGCCTCGGTAATTCGACAGTCAACCTGGTCTTCGTCCACGTCGTCTACGGCATCGGCTTCACCACGCTGTTCTTCCGCAACTACTACGAGACGTTCCCAACCGAACTGGTCAAGGCGGCGCAGGTCGACGGGGCAAGCTTCTTCCAGATCTTCCGGCGCATCATGCTGCCCAACTCACTGCCTATCATCGTTGTGACGGTGATCTACCAGTTCACCAACATCTGGAACGACTTCCTGTTCGCCTCCGCCTATGCCGGCTCCGGCGACGTAATGCCGATGACGGTGGCGCTCAACAACGTCGTCAACACCTCGACAGGCGTCGTCGAATACAACGTCAACATGGCCGCCGCGATGATCGCGGCACTGCCCACCCTTCTCGTCTATGTGCTCGCCGGCCGCTACTTCGTGCGCGGTCTCATGGCTGGCGCCGTCAAAGGATAATCTGATGGCTTTTCTGGAAATTGATGGTCTGAGAAAGCGCTTCGGCCAGGTCGAGATCCTGAAAGGGATCGATGTCGAGCTTGAGAAAGGCGGCTTCCTGGTGCTGGTCGGCCCGTCCGGCTGCGGCAAGTCCACGCTGCTCAACACCATCGCCGGGCTGGAGACAATCACCTCGGGCGAAATCCGCGTCGACGGCCGCCAAATCAACGATCTGCATCCCTCCAAACGCGACATCGCCATGGTGTTCCAGAGCTACGCTCTCTACCCGAACATGACTGTGGCCGGAAACATCTCGTTTGGCATGGAGATGCGCGGCGTGCCGGCGGCGGAGCGCCAGAAGGCGATCGACAAGGTAGCCAAGGTGCTGCAGATCGGTCACCTGCTGCAGCGCAAGCCGAGCCAGCTTTCCGGCGGCCAGCGCCAGCGCGTCGCCATGGGCCGGGCCCTGGTGCGCGACCCCAAACTGTTCCTGTTCGATGAACCTTTGTCCAACCTCGACGCCAAGCTTCGCGTCGACATGCGCATCGAGATCAAGCGCCTGCACGCCACCACCGGCACCACCATCGTCTACGTCACCCATGACCAGATCGAGGCGATGACGCTGGCGACCAAAATCGCTGTCATGCGCGACGGCGAGGTACAGCAGTTCGGCACCCCGGCCGAAATCTACAACAACCCGACCAATCTCTTCGTCGCCGACTTCATGGGGTCGCCGGCAATGAACCTGATCCCGGCGACGATCGGCACCAACGGCAACGCGCTGTCCGTCGTGCTCCAGCGTGAGGCGCGCGCGCCGATCAACCTGCCGATGGCCAATGCACCGGCCGGCCTGTCGGCATTTCAGGGCAAGCCGATCATCTTCGGCGTCCGCCCTGAAGCGCTGACCGATCCGGAAGGCGCCGAACGCAACGCCTCGAACATCGCCACGGCCGACTGCCATATCGAGGTCGTCGAACCGGCGGGCTCCGACACCTTCGCCGTCACCAATCTCGGAGGCAAGGGCGTGGTGGCGCGGCTGCGTGCCGACGCCAACATCCAGCCGGGCACCAACACGCCGCTCGCCTTCAACCTGACAAAGGCAGTGTTCTTCGATCCGGCGACCGAGAACCGCATTCGCTGACGCTATGAGCAACCCGGACATCGTCATCATCGGCTCCGGCATTGGCGGCGCTACGATCGCCTGCGGCCTTGCCGGCAGCGGCGCCTCGATCCTGATGCTGGAGCGTGGCGAGCCGTTGCCGGCGACGCCGCACGCGCGTGACACGCGTTCGATCTTCGTCAACGGCCACTACCGGCCGAAGGAGATGTGGCGCGAAGCCGGAGGTGCTGCCTTCAATCCCGGCAACTACTACTATGTCGGCGGCAATTCGAAATTCTATGGCGCTGTGCTGATCCGCTACCGCAAGGAAGACTTTGCCCCCATGGAGCACTTCGGCGGCGTCTCACCGGCCTGGCCGTTTTCCTATGAGGAGTTCGAGCCCTGGTATTCGAAAGCCGAACAGCTGTTTCGCGTCCGCGGCGCACTGGGCGAAGACCCGACAGAGCCGTTCCACTCGATCCCGTATGCCTACAAGCCAGTGCCCGACGAAGCCCCCATCGCCCGCGCCCGCGCCGAACTCAAGAGCCTCGGCCTACATCCGGCCTCGCTGCCGCTCGGCGTCGACATCGACACCTGGCTGAAGGATGGCAGGACCGGCTGGGACGCGTTTCCCAATACCGGTCAGGGCAAGGTCGACGCGCAGACCGGACCGCTGACTGCGGCACTTGCAGACACCAATATCCAGCTTGAGACCGGCGCCTACGTCGAATATCTCGAAGCATCGACAGATGGCACAACCATCGCTGCAATTCACTATCGGCAGAATGGCGAGGCGAAGAAGGTCACGCCGAAGCTGGTCATCCTCTCCGCGGGTGCGGTCAATTCCGCCGTCATCCTGCTGCGCTCGCCCTCGCCAGACGGCAAAGGCCTCGCCAACCGCTCCGACCAGGTCGGCCGCAATTTCATGAACCACAATTCGAGCGCCATGCTGGCGATCGACCCGCGCCGCAGGAACGATGCCGTCTACCAGAAAACGCTGATGCTGAACGACTATTATCTGTCCGACGGCAAGGGCGGCAAGCCGCTCGGCAATGTCCAGCTTCTCGGCAAGATCGACGGCAACATGCTGAGGGCCAATGTAAAGTTCGCGCCGAAATTCGCGCTCGATTTCATGGCTCGTCATGCGGTCGACTGGTACCTGATGTGCGAGGATCTGCCCGATCCCGAAAGCCGCATCATGGTCGACGGCAAGGACATCGTCATGCAGTGGCGGCGTTCCAACATGCAGTCACTTGACGGGTTGACCAAGGTGATGCGCGAAAACTTCCGCGCCTGCGGTTATCCCCTGGTGCTGTCGCGGCCTTTCGACAAGCGCACCCCTTCGCACCAGTGCGGCACGGTCAAGATGGGCGACGATCCGGCGACCGCGCCGCTCGACCCCTTCTGCCGATCCTTCGATCACCGGAACCTGTTCGTCGTCGACGGCAGCTTCCTGCCGAACTCGGCCGCCGTGAACCCGGCCCTGTCGATTGCGGCACAAGCACTGCGCGTCGCCGACCATATCCGCAAGACGGAGCTCCAATGACCCGGCCATCTGCCATCATCACCGGCGGCACACGCGGCATCGGGCTTGCATGTGCTCAAGCACTGGCGGACAGCGGCTTCGACATTCTGATCGCCGATCTTGCCGACCAAGCTTCAGACGAACTTGCCGCCGACATCATCTCGCGCGGCTCAAAGTTCGCCTATGTGCGTTGTGACATCGCCGACCTCGATGACCACCCAGCCCTCATCGCCGCCGCCACGGGGGCCTTCGGCCGCATCGACTGCCTGGTCAACAATGCCGGCGTCGGCGCTGCCATGCGCGGTGACCTGCTGGACCTCAAACCGGAAAATTTCGACCGCACGCTGGACATCAATCTGCGCGGCACCGTCTTCCTCAGCCAGGCTGTCGCCAAGGCAATGCTGGCTACACCGGGCGACCACACGAAATCGATCATCACCATCACGTCGGTCAGCGCCGAAATGGCATCGTCCGAGCGGCCCGACTACTGCATCTCCAAGGCCGGGCTTTCGATGTGGGTGAAGAACCTGGCGCTGCGGCTGGCGCCCGAAGACATCGGCGTGTTCGAGGTGCGGCCCGGCATCATCCGCACCGACATGACATCAGGCGTGGCCGCCAAATACGACGCCCTGATCGACGGCGGGCTGGTGCCGGCCAAACGCTGGGGCGAAGCGGCCGACATCGGTGCGGTGGTGGCGACGCTCGCCGGCGGCAAGCTCGGTTTTTCGACCGGCTCGATCATCAATGTCGACGGCGCGCTCTCCGTGCCGCGACTGTAAGTGGACAGTGTCATGACCGACTACATCATCGTGGGCGCCGGTCCGGCCGGCTGCGTTCTGGCCAACCGATTGAGCGAGGATCCGGGCAATTCGGTCCTGCTTCTGGAGGCCGGCGGCAAGGACTGGCATCCCTATATCCATATGCCGGCCGGCTTTGCCAAGATGACCAAGGGCATTGCCTCCTGGGGCTGGTCGACCGTACCGCAGAAACACATGAAGGACCGCGTCTTCTGGTACACGCAGGCCAAGGTCGTCGGCGGCGGCTCGTCCATCAACGCCCAGATCTACACGCGCGGCAATGCCCGCGACTATGATGCCTGGGAGAAGGAAGAGGGTCTCGCCGGCTGGGGCTATCGCGATGTGCTGCCTTACTTCAAACGCGCCGAGAACAACCAGCGATACGCCAACGACTTTCACGGCGACCAGGGTCCGCTCGGCGTGTCGAACCCGATTTCGCCGCTGCCGATCTGCGAGGCCTATTTTCGAGCCGGCCAGGAAATGGGCATCCCCTTCAACCCGGACTTCAATGGCGCCAGCCAGGAGGGCGTCGGCTACTACCAACTGACCCAGAAGGACGCCCGGCGCTCCTCCGCGTCGGTCGCCTATCTCAGACCGATCCGCTCCCGCAAGAACCTCACCGTCAGGACCGATGTGCTGGTGACGCGCATCGTCGTCGAGAAGGGCCGCGCCATCGGCGTCGAAATTGTCGACAGGCCAGGCGGCGAGAAGAAAATCCTGCGCGCCGAGCGCGAGGTGATCGTCTCGTCCGGCGCCATCGGCTCGCCGAAACTGTTGATGCAGTCGGGCATCGGTCCGGCCGATCATCTCAAATCGGTCGGCGTCACAGCGGTTCATGACCTGCCCGGCGTCGGCTCCAACATGCAGGATCATCTCGATCTGTTCGTCATCGCCGAATGCACCGGCGACCACACCTATGACAACTACGCGAAGCTGCACCGCACGGCCTGGGCCGGCCTGCAATACCTGCTGCTGAAGAAGGGGCCGGTGGCCTCCAGCCTGTTCGAGACCGGTGGCTTCTGGTACGCCGACCCGACTGCCGCTTCGCCCGATATTCAGTTCCATCTCGGTTTGGGCTCCGGCATCGAGGCCGGCGTCGAGAAGCTGAAAAATCCGGGCGTCACTTTGAACTCGGCCTTCCTGCGCCCGCGCTCGCGCGGCACGGTGCGGCTGAAGAGTGCAGATCCCGCCGATCACCCGCTGATCGATCCGAACTACTGGTCCGATCCCTATGACCGCGCCATGTCGATCAGGGGGCTGAGACTGGCGCGTGAGATCATGCGGCAGAAGGCGCTCGCCCCCTATGTGCTGCGCGAGGTGCTGCCCGGTCCATCGCTCGCCAGCGACGACGAACTGTTCGACTACGCCTGCCGCAGTGCCAAGACCGACCACCATCCGGTCGGCACCTGCCGCATGGGTCATGACGACATGGCTGTCGTAACACCGGATCTGCGGCTGCGCGGCGTCGAGGGGCTGCGCGTCTGCGACGCCTCGGTGATGCCGCGCGTCCCCTCCTCCAACACCAATGCGCCGACCATCATGGTCGGCGAAAAGGGCGCCGACCTGATCCTCGGCCGCGAGCCGCTGCCGCCGGCTGTGTTTTCCGGAAACCGAGCCGCTTAGCCACTAAGGAGCAAGAAATGATCAGGCACTGTGTTTTCGCCAGATTCCGCAACGATGTTCCCGCCGCTGAACGCAAGGCGATCCATGCCGACCTCGAGGCGCTGCGACAGGTTATCGACGGCATGGACGCGGTAAATTTCAGCGCCAATGTCAGCCCGGAGCCGTTCGCGCGCGGCTTCACCCACGGCTTCACCATCGACTTTCGCGATGCCGCCGCGCGCGACGCCTATTTGGTGCATGAGGCGCATCAGCGCGCCGGCGCAAGACTGGTCGCGGCGCTCGAAGGCGGCACGGACGGACTGATGGTCTTCGACCTGAGGATTGCTCCTTAAGATAAAACGCCCACGTCCAATCGAAAAATTGGGGCACATTTATAAATCTGTGCTTAGTTTCGTCGCCCCATTGGTGAAATGGGTGATCGCGAGACGACACCTGGACTAACCGAGCCTGAGCGCAACGACACCGGCGACGATGCTGACCGCGGCGGCACCGCGCCAGCCCGTCATCTTCTCGCCGAGCGCGAAGACCGAGATCATCATGGCAAACAGGATCGAGGTCTCGCGCAGCGACGCCACCGAGGCGATCGGCGCCTTGGTCATCGCCCACATCACGATCCAGTAGGCCGCGCCGCTGAGCACGCCGGTGAACAGTCCTGCCTTCCAGTCGCGCGCCAGCACCGGCAGCGCCTTCGGCCCACGGAAGATAAGGCACAGCACCAAGGCGCCAAAAGCATCGCAGATGAACAGCCAAGCGGCATAGCTCTGCGCCGTGGCGGCCAGCCGTGCGCCGCTGCCGTCCGACAGTGTGTAGCTGGCGATGAAAATCGAGGTGGCCAGCGCAAAGCCGACCGCGCGCAAGTTGAGCCTCTCCAGATGCGCACCGCCGCGAAACGACATCACCAGCGTGCCGGCAGACAACAGAAAGATACCCAGAATGGCAAGCGGGGCCGGAACCTCGGCGACGACGAACATGCCGCCAAGCGCCGCCAGCAGCGGTGCGGTGCCGCGCGCCAGCGGATAGGTCTGGGCGAAGTCGCCGGCCCTGTAGGCGCCGATCAGGAAAGTCCGGTAGCCCATGTGGAAAAACACGGAGGCGATGATGTAGGGCCACACTTGCGCTTTTGGCATTTCGACGAAGGGCTGCACCAGGAGGGCCGCGGCACCCATGCCTAGCGTCATCAGCGTGATCGACAGGAAGCGGTCGAGATGGACCTTGACCAGCGCGTTCCAGGTCGCATGCATGGCGGCGGCCGCAAGCACTGCGAAGAAGACGAAAAGTGTCATGGGGCGATGCCGGGTGTTTCCAGGTCGATGTCGACCCGAAGCGGGAAATGATCCGACGCAACCTCGCCGATGTCGGCACTGATCGAACGCACGCGCCCGGCGAACATGCCGCCGACGAAGCAATGGTCGAGCCGCCGCTTTCCTACCTTACCGTCGATGGTCTTCACATGGGTGTGGAAATCCGCGGCCGGCTCGCTGGCAATGGCGGCGGCATCGACGAAGCCGTCGAGATAAGCAGCACCGCGATGGTAGGGCGTGCTGCCGACGATGCGGCGATACTCGGCACTGCCCGGCTCCGTGTTGAAATCGCCCATCCAGATCGCCGCCAGTGGATTTTCCGGCTCAGCTTCGCCGCTGGTCCAATTGCGTACGGGCTCGTCGTCGACACCACTCCACGGCCCGCCATCCGACGGTGCCCGCCGGTGCTCGGCCATGAGATAGTCGATCTGCTCCAAGCGCTCCTCGACCGCGATATGGGCGAGATGCAGCGACAACACCCGCACCGGGCCCGCTGGCGTGCGGATCATGCATTCGAGTGCCGCATTGCGCGTGTTGAGCGGCCGCAGCGTACGGCGCATCGGCAGCGCATGCAGTCGCGACCAGACGATCGGCAGCTTCGACAGCACCATGGTGCCGAACTGCCGACGCCGGTTGACAAGACGACCGTCGCGCCGCTCGCTGGCATCCATGTCGAAGGCCGGGCCGTAGACCCAGTGATAGTCCGGCAGCAGGCGGGAAAGCAGTTCCGGCTGGTCGTCATAATTGCTGCGCTGCCAGTGCCGCTCGACCTCCTGCAAGGCGATGATGTCGGCACCGGCAACGATGCCTGCGGCGCGCGCCAGATCATAGCGGCCGTCGCCGCCGAACCCGTACTGGATGTTGTAGCTGACCAGCTTCATTGCTTATCCGGCTCAATTTTGAATGGCAGTAGCGGTTCGGCAGATTGGTTGCAATGTGCCGGGCGGGCGACGGGGCTGGGCCAGCCGCTGGAAAAGTGGAACCCGGTTTTTGGAATAGATCATTACTCAAACGGGAATAAGAGCCTGCTTCATCTTGATTCCATCGGGATGGAGCAGGCTCTATGTCGTCAGCGGTTGGAACCGGCCGGGTGGCGACGCCGCCAGCTCGGTCCAATCGATCTCTTCCTCGAGGCGGTGATAGGCTTCGTCACCGATCGTGCCGTTGCGGCGCAGTTCCTCCAGCACGTCGCGCTGGCTCTTGATGGCATAGAGGCGCAAGCGGTCATATTCGGTGGCCGCCTGGGCATCGTCAGGATTTTTGGCGATCTTGCGTTGAGCGGCATATTGCTCGCGCACCGCAGCCGCCGCGTCCGATGTCTTGCGGCTCAATATGTCGAGGGCGGCCTGCATGACCAGAACGCGTGCCTGCGCAACCTCTCGGTCGACCGTTTCATCCGGGTCGAGATTGAGCAGGCGCAGCAGCGGTTTCAAGCTCATGCCCTGGAGCACCAGCGTGCCTAGCACGACCGTGAAGGCACCGAGCACGATCGGGTCGCGGGCGGGGAATTCAGCCGGCAAGGCAAATGCCGCCGCAAGCGTCACAAGACCGCGCATCCCGCACCAGCCGATAAGCATGCCGCCGCGCAACGATGGCGCATCTCGCTGACGATCCGCGTTGCCGAAACGGGCCAACCACCTGATGGCCGCGCCGCAGCCCAGCACCCAGGCCAGACGGGAAACGATGACGATGGCAAGTACGGTCCCGGCCAGCAAGAAGGCATCGGTCTGCTCCTCTCCGGCAAGCCTGCCGACAATCGAACGCGCCTGCAGGCCCATCAGCACGAAAGCCAGCACGTTGAGCACGAACACCGCCGTTTCCCAAACCGAATAGGAACTGATGCGGTTTCTGGCCGGCATGCGGCGCGGCGCGGTGCGAGCGATTGTCATGGCATAGACCACGATGGTGATGATGGCGGAAAGGCCCAGCCTGTCGGCCAGGATCCAGACCCCGAATGTGCCGGCAAATTGCACCACAGTGCCGCTCGCGGGGTCTTCGATACGGTCCAGCGTCATCAGGGACAGCCGGCCAAGCAGATAGCCGGCGGCAAGGCTGCCCAGGGTGGACAGCAGGATCATCGGAACGGCGCTGCTCAGCAGGATGGAGCCTGCTGCCGCCGAAACCGCCATCCGGTAAATCAGCAGCGCGGTGGCGTCGTTGAGCAGGCTCTCGCCTTGCAGGATGGCTGTGATTCGATGCGGCACCTTGAACTGGCCAAGCACGGCCGACGCCGCCACCGCATCGGGCGGCGCCACAATGGCGCCGAGGGCTATGGCCGCGGCGATCGGCAGGCCTGCCATCGTCCACCCGACCAGAGCAACGATCGCCGTCGTGAAAAGGACAGCACCAAGTGCCAGCAGCACAAGCGGCACCCTGTAGCGATTGAGGTCACGCAAAGACGTATCATAGGCGGCATCGAGCAGCACCGGCGCGATAAACAGGGCAAGCGCCAGTTCCGGGTCGATCTCGATCGTCGGCACGCCAGGCACGAAGGCGATGCCCACCCCTGCCAGCGCCAGCAAGGAGGGATAGGGGACCTGCACGCGCCGCGACAGCGCCGTCAGCGCAACGGCGATCAACAGCAGAATGAGTGTCAGTTCGAACAGGGCCATGGCTTGTTATAGCCGGGAAGCGGGATTGTCGGCAGTGGCAAAGCAGCTGGAAAACGCTTGGCCGGCAAGCTCAGGCTGGCAGGCAATGTACCCCTACCCGGCTTTTCTTCCACCTCTACTGATTTCGGCGAGCGCATCGATCAGATGTCGAAATCACCGCGCCGTTATTGGAAGCCTATGCCACGCGAATGGAAGCACTGCCGGTTTTTCAGGCGGTGTTGCATCCATTCATGGTGCCAGCCTGAGGGAGAGCTGTCACGCCTAGTGCAGCACCAGCATATCGCTCGACGAGAACGATATCTCGGCCTTTTCACCCACCGCGGGAGGCGGCGTTGCCGGGCTGTTGAACGTATCGAGCGAGACCGTGCTGCCGCCAATGCCGACGCGAACCCGGATCACCGATCCGAGGAAATGCACTTCTGAAATTTCTCCCGAAAGGCTGGAGTCACGGCCGGGCTGGCGGCCCAGCGAGATCGCCTCGGGCCGCAACGCCAGCGACAGCGTGTCGCCCGACTTGGAACCGTTGAGCTTGCCCTGCAGCGATATCTGTTCGGAATTGACCCGCACCGTGCCCGCAGCGGGATCGGTGACGGTTCCCTCGAGCACGTTCAGCGTGCCGACGAAATTGGCGACGAACTTGGTTGCCGGGCGGTTGTAGATCTCGAACGGCGTGCCGACCTGCTCGGCCTTGCCGCCATACATGACGGCGATGCGGTCGGAGATCGACAGCGCCTCTTCCTGGTCATGCGTGACGAAGATGGTGGTGATGCCGAGCTTCTTCTGGATCGAGCGGATTTCCTCGCGCAGCGACACGCGCACCTTGGCGTCAAGCGCCGACAGCGGCTCGTCAAGCAGCAGCAGCTTCGGCTTCGGCGCGATGGCGCGGGCCAGCGCGATGCGCTGCTGCTGACCGCCCGAGAGTTGATAGGGATAGCGATCCGCCATCTGCGGCAGCTTGATGATGCCGAGCATCTCGGCGACACGGGCATCGATGTCCGCCCTCGGCATGCCCGCGACCTTGAGGCCGAAGCCGATATTCTGCGCCACGGTCAGGTTCGGAAACAGCGCATAGGCCTGGAACACCATGCCGACATTGCGCTGGTTGGGCTTCAGCCTTGTGATGTCCTTGCCACTGACGACGATCTTGCCGGCGCTCGGCTCCTCGAAGCCGGCGACCATCCGCAGCACGGTGGTCTTGCCGCAGCCGGACGGGCCAAGAAAGGAGACGAATTCGCCGCTCTCGACGTCGAGATTGAAATCCTCCACCACCGTGGTGGCGCCGAAGGATTTTCGAACGTGCTGGATGGACAGAAACGGATCGGCCATGGCTTTGACTTTCAGTTCGGACGGTTCGCCGATCTCGGCGCGAAGCGGGACAGGATCTGGATCAGCGACATGCAGCCCCAGGTAATGGCGAAGGCGATAATGGCGAGCGCTGCCGGCTCATAGGCGCGGTTGGCGCCGATATTCTGCAGATAGGGGCCGAAAGCCGGCCGATTGAGCAGGCTCGCCATGGTGAACTCGCCAATGACGATGGCGAAGGTCAGGAAGGCGCCCGACAGCACCGCGATCAGCACATTGGGCAGGATGACACGGGTGATGATCGTCCCCCAACCAGCACCAAGGATCTGTGCCGCTTCCGTTAGGGTACGCACGTCGATGGTGCGAAGCCCAGTGTCGACGGCGCGATACATATAAGGCAGCGCCAGTGTCGCATAGCCGATGACCAGCAAGGCATTGGTGCCTGTATCGGTCGCCAGGAACGGCAGCGGCGAATTCGACCCGTACATTCTGATGTAGCCGAAGACGATGACGATGGCCGGGATGACCAGCGGCAGCAGCGTGATGAACTCGACGATCGGCCGCAACTGCGGCAGGCGAAGCCGGATCCAGTAGGCAGCAGGCACCACGATGAGCACACCCAGAATGATGGTGAAGACGGCGGCAAGCACCGAATAGCCGAAGGTCGCCTGGAAGCGGGCATCGCCGAGCACGACCTTGTAGGCGTCGAAGGAGTACTCGCCACGCCGCATGCGCATGGAGAACTCCACGGTCGCGATCAGCGGAATGAAGAAATAGGCCGCGCCCAGGGCGAAAACGAGCCAGGCCCAGAACTTTCCCGACTTCATTTCAGCCACCTCTCGGAACGGGTCCGGAACCAGATGTAGAAGACATTGGCTAGGCCGGTAATGAAGATCATGCCGAAGGCTATGGCATAGCCAAGATGGGCATTGTGCAGCACGTCACCGCGGATCTGCGCATAGAGCAGGATCGGCACGATGTTGAGCGACGAGCCAGTCAACGCATAGGCGGTGGCTATCGCGCCGAATGCGTTGGCGAACAAAAGGATGACGGTGCCGAGAAAGCTCGGCCAGATCACCGGGATGACAACCATGCGCCAGTATTGCGCCATGGTCGCCCCAAGCGTTGCGGCGGCCTCGCCCCATTCCTTCTTCAGCCCATCGATTGCCGGTACGATGATCACCACCATCAGCGGAATCTGGAAGTAGACATAAGTCAGCGTCAGTCCCCAGAATGACAGGATGTTGAAGCCATGCGCATAGATGTTGAGACCGAACAGGGTGTTCAGGATCACCGTCGCAAGGCCGAGCCGGCCGAGCGTGGCGAGGAAGGCGAAGGCCAGCGGCACGCCGGCAAAATTGGAAGCGACCCCGGAAAAGGTCAGCGTCGCCGAGCGTATCCACTCCGGCAGGCCGCCGCGCACAATGGCGATGGCGATGGCGAGACCTGCGAAGGCGCCGATCAGCGATGAGGCGAGGCTGACCTTGATCGAAATCCAGTAGGCGGCAATGATCGAAGGCTGCGCCAGTGCGGCAATATTTTCGAAGGTGAATTCACCCGCCTCATTCTGGAACGCGCCCAGCATCAGGTAGAGCGTGGGCAGGATCAGGAACATGATGGCGAAGATGAAGAACGGCGCGACACCCAGCCATTGCGTGGGCAGCCGCATGCTGCGTGCTTCGGCGGGAGGCGCTGTCTTGCCGGTAACAGCGTGGTCGGACATTGAGATATCGGTCATGCGCCGGCTACCGTCTTCGAGAGAAGGACCGGGCGACCCAGAGGCCGCCCGGCATGGTGTAACTTACTTGACGTTGGCGCCGACAACGGCATCCCAGTTCTTGGTGATGGCTTCCTTCGCCTTGCCCTGCTCGTCGAGCGTCGGGAACGCCGCGGCCGCATAGGATTCAGCCGGCGGCAGCTTGGCCAGCACGTCCGCCGGGATCTTGTTGTTCTTGGCAAGATCGTTGAAGCGGATCGGGTGGCAATAGCCCTTCAGCCAAGCGATCTGGCCTTCGTCGGAATAGAGGTATTCCAGCCAGAGCTTGGCTGCGTTCGGGTGCGGCGCGTAGGCGCTGATCGCCTGCACGTAGACGCCGGCGACGACACCGGTCTTCGGCACGACGACGTCGACGGGCGGGTTGCCCTTCAGCGTGTCACGGCCGGCGAGCGCGTTGTAGTCCCAGGTGACGAGGATCGGAGTCTGACCCTGGGCGAGCGTGGCGGCCTTGCCGATGACCGGCACGAAATTGCCGGCGGCGTTGAGCTTCTTGAAGAAGTCGAGGCCAGCGGTGCCGGCTGCCTCGCCAGCAGCCGCACCCGATGACAGCCCAGCGGCATATACCGCTTGGATGGCCTGGTTCGACGCGCGCGGATCACCGGCCAAAGCGACCGAGTTGGCGAATTCCGGCTTCAGCAGGTCGGCCCAGTCCTTCGGCGATTCCTTGACCAGATCCTTGTTCACCTGGAAGGACAGCACGCCGTAGTAGTCGCCGGTCCAGAACCCTTCGGCATCCTTGGCGCTGTCTGGGATCGAGTCCCAGGTCGACACCTTGTAAGCCTGGATCAGGCCATCCTTCTTGGCCGACGGGCCGAACGACAAGCCGACGTCGATGACGTCGGGCGCCTGCGGGCCCTTGTTGTCCTTGTTGGCCTTGATCGCCTCGACCTCGTCGCCGGATCCGGCATCGGGGTTGAGTTCGTTGACGGTAATCCCAGGATACTTGGCCTTGAAGCCATCGATGACGGCACCGTAGCCGCACCAATCATGCGGCAAAGCGATGGTAGTGAGCTGGCCTTCCGCCTTGGCGGCCTTGACGAGATCGTCCAGCGAAGCCGCGGACGAAATCACCGACGACACCATCAGGGTCGCGGCCGAAAGGGAAAGCACTTTCCCCGTGAATTTCAACATGTGTTCTCTCCGTTGAACTGACGCCGTTGGACGCCTGCGATGCGGTATCGTTTTCATGTGACAGCCAGATGAAAGCTTTATGAAACCGGCTGCTCGCAGTGCGAAAAGTAAACTCTTTTTAACCGGCTGTAGCAATCGCTTCGCGATTCTTTTTCCGGCTAACTAATTTCTGCCTTGCCCGTCATCCTCCCCCTTGTTTTTGTAGCCCCTTTTCAAATCACTTTGCGATGCGGAAAACGCCTCAGACCGTGCCGGCGATGGCGTTTTCGAGCAAGGTCAGCGCCGCCTTCTTGGTCAGCTTGACCGGGTTGCCGCCTGCGGTCGGATCGACCACGGCCATGTCGGCGATCAGCGCCTTGCGCTTCTTGTCCATGTCGAGCCCTTTGATCAGGCCCGGCAACGCGTGCGGTACCTTCAGTTCCTTGCGCAGCTTGATGACTGCCTTGGCAAAGCCGTCGAAGCCGCCCTTGATGCCGCAATAGGCGGCGAGCCGGCCGATACGCTCCTCAATGGGATCACGATTGAAGGCCAGCACATAGGGCATGAACACCGCGTTGGTCATGCCATGATGAGTGTCGTAGAGCGCGCCGACTGGATGCGACAGCGAATGGATGGCGCCAAGCCCCTTCTGGAAGGCGGTGGCGCCCATCGCGGCTGCGCTCATCATATGGGCGCGCGCGACGAGATCCTTGCCGTTGGCAAAAGCCTTCGGCAGGTTCTCGAAAACCAGCCTCACACCTTCGACAGCGATGCCATCGGCCATCGGATGATAGCCCGGCGCGCAAAAGGCTTCGAGACAATGGGCAAGCGCATCCATGCCGGTGCCGGCGGTGATGAAGCCGGGCATGCCGACCGACAGTTCCGGATCGGCGATGACGATGGCCGGCAGCAATTTGGGATGGAAGATGACCTTCTTGGTGTGGGTCGCCTCGTTGGTGATGACGCCGGCGCGGCCGACTTCCGATCCGGTGCCCGCGGTGGTCGGCACGGCGATGATCGGCGCGATGGCCTCCGAATTGGCGCGCGTCCACCAGTCGTCGACATCCTCGAAGTCCCACACCGGCCGCGTCTGCCCGGCCTGGAAAGCGATGAGCTTGCCGAGATCGAGCGCCGAACCGCCGCCGAAGGCGATGACGCCGTCATGCTTGCCCTTCTTGAACACGGCGATGCCGGCGGTCAGATTGGATTCGACCGGGTTCGGCCTGACCTCCGAGAAGACGCCATAGGGGACCTTAGCGTCGTCAAGGATCTTCAGCGTCGAGGCGACGACCGGCAGCTTCGCCAGGCCTGGATCGGTGACGAACAGCGGCCGCTTGATGCCGGTGGCCGCCAACGCCTCAGGCAATTCCTTGATGCGCCCGGCGCCGAAGCGGACGGTGGTGGGGTAGTTCCATTTGGAGATCAGCTTGGACATTTTTGTCTTTCAATAAATCAGATGGCTTCGCGCAGATGGAAAGATTTCGGCCTGGTCAGATTGTCATAGCCGATGGCCGACAAGCCCGCCCCCTTGCCGGTATCCTTGACGCCGGTCCAGACCAGCGCCGGGTCGAGGTAGTCGCAGCGGTTCATGAACACCGTGCCGGTCTCGACGCGGTTGCCGATCGCCACCGCATGCTCGGTATCGCGCGTCCAGATCGAGGCCGTCAGCCCGTAGGGACTGTCGTTCATCAGCGCGATCGCCTCTTCGTCGTTGCGCACCTTCATGATGCCGACGATCGGGCCAAAGCTCTCCTCGCGCATGACGCTCATCTGATGGTCGACATTGGTCAGCACTTCCGGCGCCAGATAGGGCGAACCGGCTTTGTCGTTCGCCACCTTCATGTTGATGTGCGCCACCGCGCCTTTGCGCAGCGCCTCGGCCTTCTGCTCACGGATCAGGTCGGCGAAGCGCGCCTGCGCCATCGGCCCCATCGTCGTCGCCTGGTCGAGCGGATTGCCGACGACATAGTTCTTCGTCTCGGCGATGAAACCTTCGACAAACTCGTCATAGACTTTCTCGTGCACATAGACGCGCTCGATGCCACAGCAGCACTGGCCGGAATTGTAGAAGGCGCCGTCGACCAGATTGGCGACCGCATGGTCCATCTTGGCATCGGGCAGCACATAGGCCGGATCCTTGCCGCCAAGCTCTAGGCCGAGCGTCATGAAGGTGCCCGCCGCCGCTCTTTCAATGGCGCGGCCGCCGGCGACCGAACCGGTGAAATTGACATGGTCGATCTTGCCCGAGCCGAGCAGCTTCTCGGTCTGGGCGTGGTTGAGCACGATATTCTGGAACACACCCTTCGGCAGACCGGCCTTCTCGAAGGCCTGCTGAAAGCGCTCGCCAACCAGCAGCGTCTGCGCCGCATGCTTGAGGATGACGGTGTTGCCGGCCATCAGCGCCGGCACGATGGTGTTGACGGCGGTGAGGTAAGGATAATTCCACGGCGCGATCACCATGACCACGCCGAGCGGATCCTTCTTCACATAGCGGCGGAAGCCATCCTTCGGGTTAGAGGCTGGCACGGACTTGAGCGCCGCCTCGGCGATCTCGACCATGTAGTTGGTGCGTTCCTTGACGCCGCCGAACTCGCCGCCATAGCGAACAGGCCGCCCCATCTGCCAGGCAATCTCCGGCACGATCTCGTCGGTCATCGCGACCAGCGCTTCCAGCATCGCCAGCATGTACTTGCCGCGCTCGACGATCGGTGTCTCAGCCCACTTCTCCTGCGCCGCTTTGGCGCGCTCGACCGCGGCGTTGATCGCCAGGTCCGTTGCCACGGGCCTTTCGGCATAGATCGAGCCATCGACGGGGGATATGAGTTTCACGGTTTCCAATTAAACGTCTCCAAATCAACAAGGAACTGTTTTGACGAAGCCAGCCGAGCCATAGGCAAGGATCGCGCGATCGCGGGTGATGATTTCCAAATTCTTCGAGCGCGCCGTAGCTATGATGATCCGGTCTGTTGGATCATTGTGAACGACGCCGGGCAGGAACGAAGACTCGACCAAGAGCTCACTGTCGATTCCTTCAACACTCGTTGCACCAGCCTTCACGAACCGTTCAAACCATGCGAGCGGTGACTTGATGAACGGAAGCCGGCCTTTAGAAACCAGCATTCCGATTTCCCAAGCGGACATGACGGAAACGGCGATCACGTCGCCATTTTTCCGCGCGCTTGTCACCCTCTCAACCGCCGCTCTCGCGACCGGTTGTTCCGTCGACAGCCACAGTATGAAGCATGTGTCCAGGAGCACCCCATCAGTCGTCATACACCTTGCCCCAATCCGGATCCGCGGGTGCGGTGTAATCGACGTCCGGAAGAAGCGTGAGCGTCCCAGCCATGCATCCAAACAACGGATCGCCGCCTCGAGGCGGCACGATGTATTCTCCAGCGGTGTCGTTTACGTCTAACGCATTCTCGAAATCCACCTGCCCCTCCATGAAGCCGGGACGACGCTCCGCCGCCTTCGCATCCGAAGAGCCCAGGTGGATCAACACCTCGCTTTCCGGCTGGCCGAAAATTTCAGCGATCTTGCGTATTTCATCAACTTGCATACGCCGCTCGCCGTTCAGCGTCCGCGACAGGGCGCTGTAGTGCATGTTCATTTGGGTGGCCATGCGGCGCACCGTCAGGTTGCGCTCCTTCATCTGACTGTCAAACCACACCTTGTCGACATTGGCTTTGCCTTGGGGCAATCCTGCCTCCCGTATGTTGCGATGCCATAATTACAACATAGTGCGAAAACAGCAACACTGTCAATATCGCTCGAACCCTCTATGCAGTTCCCAATCCGTAATCCGGCGGTCGTATTCGAACTGCTCCCACTTGGCGGTATGGACATAGTGTTCAAGCACGTCCTCGCCGAGCGCCTCCTTCAGCATCATCGAGTTCGTCAGCGTCTCGGTGGCATCGCGCAGTGTCTTCGGGATCTCCGGCAGGCGAGATGCCTGATAGGCATCACCGACAAACGGCTTTTGCAGTTCCAGCTTCTCGTCGATGCCGGCAAGACCGGCCGCGATCAGCGCCGCGAAGGCAAGATAGGGGTTGAGGTCGGCGCCGCCGATGCGGCACTCCATGCGGATGCCCTTGGTGCCCTCGCCGCACAGCCGGAAACCGGCGGTGCGGTTGTCCTCGCTCCACATGATCTTGGTCGGCGCGAAGGTTCCAGCCTGGAAGCGCTTGTAGGAGTTGACGTAAGGCGCCAGGAACCAGGTGAATTCGTTGGCGTATTTGAGTTGGCCTGCCGCCCATTGCTGGCCGAGCGTCGACAGCGTCCACTCCGCATTTTTGTCGAAGAACAGCGGCGTCTTGCCGTCGGCGCTCCACAGCGAATTGTGGATGTGGCTGGAATTGCCGGCGAGCCCGTAATTGTATTTGGACATGAACGAAATTGCCTTGCCCTCGGACTCGGCGATTTCCTTGGCGCCGTTCTTCAGGATGACGTGGCGGTCGGCCATGTCGAGCGCCTCGGCGTAGCGCACATTGATCTCTTCCTGGCCGGGACCCCATTCACCCTTGGAATTCTCGATCGGGATGCCGGCCGCTTCCATCTCGTTGCGAAGCCGGCGCATGACGCCTTCTTCCTTGGTGGTGATGCCGATCTGGTAATCGCCGATATAGGGCGATGCCGTGTCGAGGCCCTGCCAATGCTTCTTGCGGGCGGAATCGTAGGTCTCGTTGAACAGGTAGAATTCCAGCTCTGAAGCGAAATAGCCGATATAGCCGCGCTCCGTCAGCCGCTTGACCTGCTTCTTGAGGATGGCGCGCGGCGAGTGCGGCAGGTCGTCATGCGTGTGGTGGTCGAGCACGTCGCAGATCACAAGTGCGGTCTTTTCCAGCCAGGGAATGCGCCGAAGCGTGGCCAGATCCGGCTTCATAACGAAGTCGCCATACCCTTTCGACCAGCTCGCCGCCTTGTAGCCGGGCACGGGCTCCATATCGATGTCGGCGGCCAGCAGATAGTTGCAGCCATGCGTTTCGTCGTGCGCGGAATCGACGAAGTATTGCGCCAGGAACCGTTTGCCCGCCAGTCGGCCCTGCATGTCAACGATGCAGGCCAGCACCGTGTCGATCTCGCCGCTGGAGACCGCTTTCTTCAATTGATCGAACGAGAAATTTCCGGCCATTCCTTTGGCACTCCAGCGCTTGACGATTGAAAGGGGCTAACGAAACCATGGCCGGCAAAAACGCCGGTCATGGCCATGATGGTTGATGTCAGTAGCCGGTTTCGCCGACGGCCAGTTCGGCGGCCGCGATGGCAGCCTTGCGCTTGGCAATCTGGTCGCCGATCGGTGGACCCTGGAAGCGGCGGTTCTCGAAACCGAACCAAAGCACGGCGGTCAGCACAATGAAGCCAATGGTGATGTATAGCACCTTGTCGTTCGGCGGCTGGATGGCGATGTAGAAGATGATCGCCATGCCGACAACCGACAGGACGCAAAACAGCTTGAACAGCCCGGCGCCGAGGTTCCACGGGCCCGGATTCGGCCATTTCGCCGTTCCGAAAGTCATCATGCCGAGCACGATCGGAATGATGAACGACAGGAACAGGAACACCAGCGTAGAATTGACGACGATGGTGTAGATGTTGGTGCCGCCGATCGAAATGAACTGCGCAAGAAAGACATAGATGATCTCAAGCACCGCAGCGGTCCAGATCGCGTTGACCGGCGTGCGCCAGGTCGGGTTGACTTTGGCGAGCGACGCGGAACCAAACGGCATGCCACCATCACGCGAGAAGGCAAACAACATGCGCGAAGCCGAGGTCACCGTGGCCAGACCGCACAGGAACTGCGAGATCAGGATTGCGAGATACAGCAACGTCTTCAGCCAGACGGGCATGATCGCGTCCATGGTGGCGAAGAACACGTTCCAGCCCTGCTTGGCGCCGGCGGCCAGGTCGGGGATTGCCAGAACGATTGCGCACAGCATCACCCAACCGATTAGCGAAGACCAGAGCACGGACGAAACGATCGCCTGCGGCACCGAGTGTGCTGCTTTCTCTGTTTCTTCGGAGGTATGCGCTGACGCGTCGTAGCCGGTGATGGTGTAGACTGGCAGAAGCAGGCAGAGCAGGAACAGGTAGCTCATGGAGTCGGACTGCGGGAAGACACCGCCACCGGCGTCGCCCGAATAGTTGGTGAATGTCCACAACCGCGTGATATCGATCGCGGGCGCAAACACCAGGCAAGCCACGATCAGTACTGCCGTCGCACCCAGGATGATGAAGCCCGAAGCATCCGTCAGCATGGCCGTGAGCCTGATGCCAAAATGGTTGAACACCGCCTGCAGCACCGTGATGAAGGTAACGAACCCGACGATCTCGCCAGGCGTTCCGGTGATGCCAAACCAGCTTCCGAACGTTCCGACAAAGAAGAATGCGGTGCCGATATTGATCGCCCCCAGCACGGTGATCAGGCCGAGCAAATTGAGCCAGGCGGTCAGCCAGCCGGTGAAGCGGTTTCCGAGGATCGAAGACCAGTGATAGAGGCCGCCAGCGGTCGGAAATGCCGAGGCAATCTGCGCCATCGCAAGGGCAAAGCAGGCCGAAACACAACAGCCGACGATCCAGCCGATGCCCGCCGCGGCGCCGCCGATCGACCCAGTGGCTTGTGCAAAGGAATTGATGCCACCCGAAAGGATGCAGATGATCGAGAACGAGATCGCGAAATTCGAGAAGCGGCTCATGCTTCGCGACAATTCCTGGGCATAGCCCATACCGTGGAGAACCTTGAGGTCCTCCTTCTTGTCAATGTCTGTGTAACCCGGTGCTATCATTGGAAGTCCCCTGTTGTTTCCGAGCGAGATGCGTCAATCTCATCTCGCTCTGGCTAGCCGATTGAACTGACTTTCCGACTGAATGCGATCTGGCCGACTGAATGCGATCTGGTCTGTCCTGCCTCCTCCGGCTCCAGATCCGAAAAAATGCCCGTGAGCAGATCCGCCCATTTCCGCTGCCCGGTCTCGCCGGAAATTTCATCATTGCGGATTTCGATCATCGCGCAAGGCAAGCCGCGCGAGCGCGCGTGGCGTTCCAGCGTGAAATAGACGCGGTCGGCCGGCGAATAGGGCTCGTTGACGCCGACGGTGACGCCGGCAAGCCGCTTCAGCGCCGATATCAGCGGCGCCGCCAACCGGCGGTCTTCGTCATGGATGATGCCGATATGCCAGGGCCGATTCTTACCCTTGAAGATCGGGGTGAAAGAATGGATCGACACCAGTCGCGTCTCTCGGCCCGACGCCAACCGATCCTCGATCGTCTTCTCGATAGTGTCATGGAACGGGCGCCATGCGAGCGCTACACGGGCCTCCCGCTCGTCGGCGGAGAGTCCCTGGTTCGCTGGAACGACGGTTTTCTCGCTGACACTGACACTCATTATGAGGTCGGGCGCGTCGAGCGGCCGGTTGCAGTCGATGACGAGACGCGAGATACGGGTTTCGATCAGGGTGGCATCGAGCGCCTCCGCCATGCGGCGGGCAACCGGCAGCGCGCCGGGATCCCAGGCGATGTGGCGCGACAGGTCCTCGGCGGCAAGGCCGAGCGTGCCGAATTCAGCGGGAAGGAAGTTCGAGGCGTGATCGCAAGTCAGCACAAAAGGGCTCGATCCGCCGGGGTTCGTCACCCTCACGGTATCAGACGCTGCAAGGCTGGCGGGCCGTGCTTTCTCCATAGTCTGCTGTCCCCGGGGACGCTGTATCGTATGTTACGTATTTTGTGTCATTGCGTCCCTATGGATGATTTCATACAGTTTGGGCGACTTTGTCAAATGCGATTTCGGAAAAGACCTTCGACCAGGCCGAAGCGTTTTGCAGCCAGGTAGAATCACTTGGCGTCGCAGAAATGGGACCAAGACAAACAGACGGAGCGGAATGGTTACCATCCCGCTCCAAGGGTGGGGAAAAGATGATTTCCAGTATTGCCGAACTGATTGCCGACCGCATCGGCACGATGCCGGCCGGAGAACGGCGCGCGGCCCAGACGCTGATCGCCAGTTACCCGATGATCGGCTTGAAGACGGTTGCCGAATTCTCGGCCACGGCCGGTGTCTCTTCGCCGACGATCCTGCGTTTCGTTGCCCGGCTCGGCTTCCAGAACTATCCGGAATTCCAGTCGAGCCTGCAGGACGAACTGGCGGCGCAATTGCAGTCTCCGGCGACGAGGACGCTCAACCCGCCCTCGCCCGGCGGCGGCACGGTGTCACCAATGCTGGAAGCGACGCTCGACAATATGCGCGAGACGTTCAGGCACCTGTCCGACGGGCAGCTTGCCGACATCGCCGCCCGGCTCGTCGACCGGCGCGGCAAGACATTCCTGATCGGCGGCCGCTTCACCGATCCGCTGGCGCGCTACATGGCCGCCCACCTCGCCGTCGTTCAACCCGATGTCTTTCACCTTGCCGGCCAGGAAAGCATGTGGCGCGACAGGCTGATCGACATGGGCAAACGCGATGTGCTGGTGATCTTCGACATCAGGCGTTATCAGGACAGCCTCGCTCGCTTTGCCGAGAAGGCGCATCAGCGCGGCGTGCAGATCGTGCTGTTCACCGACCAGTGGCTGTCGCCGATCGCGCGTTTCGCCCGCCATGTCATCGCTGGACGAACGGCTGTGCCGTCGGCGTGGGATTCCTCCGCTGCCCTCTTCGTCGTTGCGGAAATGCTGATCGGCGCTGTCACCAGGCAACTGGAAGCAGAGGGCGCCAAGCGCATTCGCGAGATGGAAAGTCTGCGTTAGTGCATGTAACGACGACCCCAAAGGTTACGCATGTTTTCTCAAATGTTACATATATTTAATGTGCGCGGCCCTTGGAGACTTGTCATAAAAACGCGATATCGGGGTGGCTTCTTGCCTTATAATAGCCTCGCTGCGTCTGCTTCATTTCGGGAAACCCGGTAGACGGAAGGATTGCTTTGCCAACCGGAGTGCCGATGGCCGCCTGGAAACAGATAATTTTTGCGCTTGTGGTGCTGGTGGTGGCATCCGCCTGGCTGCGCTTTTATCCGGGCGCTCACGACGTGCTGGCACGCTGGGGCATTGACTGGGCTTATGCGGCAACGTCCCCGGCTGAAAGCGGCGCCGCCAACGCGAAGCAGGCAATCGGCCGCGGAGGTGACAACCAGCGGGTGAACGTGGTTGCCCTGGCGGCCACTTCGGCTGTTATCAACGACCGCCTGCAGGCGATTGGCACCGGTCGTGCCAATGCCTCGGTGAGCGTCAATCCCTACAGTTCCGGCCGCCTCGCCGAGTTGCTGGTCGAATCCGGCAGCCATGTCGACAAGGGACAGATCATCGCGACACTCGATTCCGAGACCGAAACGATCGCCCAGGACCGGGCCAAGCTCGCCTTGCAGGACGCACAGGCCAAGCTCGACCGCGTCAAGTCATTGCGTGCCTCCAACGCCGCGACGCCGGTTGCCGTGGCCGACGCCGAAGTGGTTCTGGCGGGCGCCAAGCTGGCGCTTCAGGACGCGGAACTTGCGCTGCAGCGGCGGTCGGTTCTGGCGCCGATTGCCGGCACTGTCGGCATCCTGCCGATCTCCGCCGGCAATTACGTGACCAACCAGTCGGCAATCGCCACGCTTGACGACCGCTCCAGCATTCTGGTCGATTTCCTGGTGCCGGAGCGTTTCGCCGCCGCCGTCAAGGTCGGCGCGCAATTGACAGCGACGCCGATCGCCAATCCCAGCAATGCCTATACCGGAACGGTTTCGGCCATAGACAATCACATCGATGAGAAGAGCCGCACCCTTCTGGTCAAGGCCAAGATCGCCAATCCGGCCGATTCCCTGCGCGCCGGCATGTCGTTCGGCATCAGCATGAAATTCCCGGGACAGACCTATCCGGCCGTCAGCCCGCTGGCGATCCTGTGGGGTTCGGACGGCGCCTATGTCTGGCAGATCGAGGACGGCAAAGCCAGGCGGGTCCCCGTGCGCATCATCCAGCGCAACACCGAGACCGTGCTGATCGACGCCGAGATCGACAGCGGCGACATGGTGGTCACCGAAGGCACCCAGAGCGTCAGCGAGGGCGGCACCGTCCGCCTTGCCGGCGAAGAGCAGCGTGCCGTGGAGGCGGCCGAGGGCTCATGACCGGAACCATCAACGCAGCCAGCGATACCGGCTTCACTGCGCTGTTCATCCGCAGGCCGGTGATGGCCTTCGTTCTGAACACCCTCATTGCCGTTGCTGGCCTTGCCGCCTTCTATGGCGTCGAGATTCGTGAACTGCCTGACGTCGATCGTGCGGTCGTTACTGTTTCCACCGCCTTCGAAGGGGCGGCGGCAGAAACCGTCGACCGCGAGTTGACCGACACGATCGAGGGCGCCGTCGCCCGCGTCTCCGGCGTCAAGTCGATCTCGTCTTCTTCCTCGTTCGGTTCGAGCCGCGTCACCATCGAGTTCAACGACGGTGTCGATCTCGACGTTGCCGCCTCGGACGTGCGTGATGCCGTCGGCCGCGTCGCCAACCAGATGCCAGATACCGCCGATCCGCCGCGCATCGTCAAGGCCGACGCCAATTCCGAACCGGTGATGCGATTGGCGGTGACCTCGGACAAGATGTCGATCCAGGACATGACGGTGGTGGTCCAGGACCAGATCGAGGACGAACTGGCCGCAGTGCCCGGCGTTGCCGACGTCCAGGTCTATGGCGACCGCGACAAGATCTTCCGCATCGACGTCAACCAGAACAAGCTTGCCAGCCTCGGCTTTACGGTTGCCGACCTCAGGACGGCGCTTGGCTCGGTCGCCTTCGATTCGCCGGCCGGTTCGATCACCACGACCAACCAGGACCTGATCGTTCGCACGACGGCCGACGTGACCACGCCGGAAGAGTTCGAAAACATCATCATCGGCGGCACGACACGCATCCGCGACGTCGCCACCGTCACGCTCGGCCCCGATGTCGGCCAAACCACGCTGCGTTCGGACGGCAAGACCGGCATTGGCGTCGGCATCATCCGCCAAGCGGAATCGAACACCTTGGACATCTCGACCGGTGTCCAAGCGGCTGTCGCCAAATTGCAGCAAAACCTGCCAAAGGGCATGTCGATCAAGGTCACCAGCGACGACGCGGTCTTCGTCAAGGGCGCGGTGCACGAGGTCGAGATCGCGCTTGGCCTGTCGGTGACCATGGTGCTGCTCGTCATCTATGTCTTTCTGCTCGACTGGCGCGCCACGCTGATCCCGGGCCTGTCGATGCCGGTCGCCATGATCGGCACCATCGCCGCCATCTACCTGGCCGGCTTCTCGGTCAACATCCTGACCCTGCTCGCCCTGGTGCTGGCGACCGGACTGGTCGTCGACGATGCCATCGTCGTGCTCGAAAACATCGTGCGGCGGCGCAACGAAGGCATGGGTCCGCGCGCCGCCGCCGTGCTCGGCACACAGGAGGTGTTTTTCGCCGTCATTGCCACCACTTTGACGCTGGTCGCCGTCTTCGTGCCGATCTCGTTCCTGCCCGGCCAGACCGGCGGCCTGTTTCGCGAATTCGGCTTCGTGCTTGCCATGTCGGTGCTTCTGTCCTGCGTGGTCGCGCTGACTCTGTGCCCGATGCTCGCTTCGCGCATGCTGACCAGTGCATCCCTCCACCACGAAGGCGGTCACGGCGTCGGCGCCCGCATCGGCGGCGTGCTCAATACTGCCTACAAGCGCAGCCTGCACGCGTGCCTCGATGCACCGTGGATCGTGCTCCTGGTCGCGGTGCTGTTTGCCGGCATCGCCTTCACGCTGTTCGGCACCATCCGCCAGGAACTGACGCCGACCGAGGACCGCGCCGCCGTGCTGCTGCGCATCAGCGCCCCACAAGGCGTCAGCCTCGACTACACGACACAGCAGATGCAGAAGATCGAGAAACTGATCCAGCCGATGCGCGATTCTGGCGAGATCCGCAGCACTTTCGAGAATGCCGGCCAGAACGGCTCCTACAATTCCGGCTTCATGGTGATGACGCTGGCGCCGTGGAACGAGCGCAGCCGCAGCCAACAGGAGGTCATGGCCGAGATCAGCCGATTGACCAAACAGGTGCCGAGCGTGCGCATCTTCCCGGTGCAGCCCAACAGCCTCGGCATCCGCGGCGCCGGCAACGGCCTGCAGTTCGCGCTGGTCGGCAACGATCGCAAGGCGCTCAGTGACGCAGCGGTGAAGATCATCGCCGAGATGCAGAAGGATCCGCGCTTCCAGACCCCGCGCCTGTCGATCGACCCGACGCAGCCGCAACTCGCCGTCGCGATCGACCGCGAGCGCGCCTCCGACCTCGGCATCGACATCACTGGACTGGCCAACACCTTGCAGGCCATGCTCGACGGCAACGACGTCGTCGACGTCTACATCGCCGATCGCAGCTATGGTGTGAAGCTGGTCTCGACCACAAATCCGATCAACGACCCGACCGACCTGGAAAACATCTTCCTGAAAACGGCCGACGGACGCTTCGTGCCGATGTCGACAATCGCCACGCTGACCGAGCGTGCCGTGCCGCCATCGCTGTCGCGCGAACAGCAGCAGCCTTCGGTGGCCATCACATCCAACCTTGGCGGCGACTTCGCACTCGGCGCCGCGCTGACCCGCGCCGAGGAGATCGCCACGCCGCTGTTGCCGCCCGGCAGCCGCATCCTGCCGCTGGCCGAGGCCGCGACGCTGGGCGAGACCAACAGCGCCATGGTCACCATCTTCGGCTTCGCCCTGGTCATCATCCTTTTGGTGCTGGCCGCCCAGTTCGAAAGCTTCGTCAGCGCCGTCATCATCATGGCGACGGTACCGCTCGGTCTTGCCTGCGCCATTTTCGCGCTGCTCTTCTCGGATACCAGCCTCAACGCCTACAGCCAGATCGGCCTGGTCTTACTGGTCGGTGTCATGGCCAAGAACGGCATCCTGATCGTCGAATTCGCCAACCAGCTGCGCGACCGCGGGCTTGGCGTGCGTGAGGCGATCGAGCAGGCCTCGATCATCCGCGTGCGGCCGGTGATGATGACGATGATCTGCACCGTGCTCGGCGGCTTGCCGCTGGTGCTGGCGAGTGGCGCAGGGGCGGAGGCGCGCGTCGCGCTCGGCTGGGTCATCGTCGGCGGACTGGGGCTTGCCACCGTCTCGACGCTGTTCCTGACGCCGGTCGCCTATCTCCTGCTTGGCCGCTTCGTCACCCCGAAGACCCATGAGGAGGCCCGGCTGAAGCGCGAGCTCGAGGAAGCCGTCTACACCAATGCGGAGCCGGCCGAGTAGAGACATTCCGGGAAAACTGAGAAGCGGCTTTCGCCGCTATTTCAGCAACCGGCCTTCGATCGACCAGCGCGCGGCGAGGAAATTAAGCACCGCGGCGATGACGACACCGGAAATCTTTGCCGGCCAAACTCCAACGGTCGTTGCGAACAGCGCGATCGAAAGGCTGGAGACGCCGAGCGAAATCAGACCCCCAAGCGAGGCGAAGCGAAGGAACGCATCATGCAGCCGGATGGCTCGATTGCGCTCGAACGACCAGAAGCCGTTCGCCGCGAACGAAAATATGACGGCGACAAACCAGGCACCGATGTTGGCGGGCAGCGGCGGCATCTGCAGCTTGAGCAGCAGGGAGAAGCTGGCAAGGTCAATCGCTGTGTTGGCGAGTCCGACAATGGCAAAGCGGACGATCTTGTTGCCGGTCGAACGCGGGGGCCGCTCGGCGTCGCTCATCCCTTGCCACCCATGATTGCGACACCGGCGCGGGCCAGGCAGGCGCCGAACGCATCCGATGCCAGGGTCGCGAATTCGACCTCGCGCACGCCTTGCATCGGGTCGCGCGCGCGCAGGGTCGCGTCGACATGGCCGGGGTGACACATGAACAGCCCATGTTCCGGCAACGCCTCGACGGCGGCCTGCAGCACGGAAGCGAATTTTTCGGGTTGGCGCCAGTCATAGATGCCGGCGAGCGGCTCGAAAACGGTAAAGCCGGCGCGCCGCATCGACCGGTTGAAGCCGGAGGCGAGCGCGGCGATCGCGGCGACTTTCGGCGCCGCAGTCAGAGCCGGGGCGCCGCGTAGCGCCGGCTTGTCGCTTTCTTCGCCAAGACGCGCGCGCAGCCATTTGCGCACGACGGGAAGGAAATGCACATGCTGGTGCCCGTCGATGAAATCGGGGCGGCGCCCGAGTGCTTCGACGAAGCGCCTGTATTGGGCGTCGAGCTCGGCATGAACATCGCGATCATTGACGCGGCCGCGTAGGATCGGCAAGGCCAGCGTGCGGAGTGGCGGCAGCCGACCTTCCGGCGCCAGGCTCGACCTGCCGGTGATGGCAGGCTGGTCGGTCAAGGTGAGATGCAGCCCGACCGCGACATGGCCGCAAAGAGGTTTTATGCGCGCCGCCTCCTTTGGCCATTCCGGAAAGCCGGACATACAGCTGGTGCCGGTCAGGCGGCCGCGATCGAGCAGATCGAGAATCCCATCGGAGACGCCGGGCGCCAGGCCATAGTCGTCGGCGATCAGGCGGATGCGCCGCGTCATGTGTCGAGAGCGCCTGCCACCGATCTGTCGGCGGAGACCTCACTGCGAACGACATCGCGCACGAGATAGACCGGCCGATCCTTGCTTTCGCTGAGCGTGACCCAGACATATTCGCCGATCAGGCCAAGCAGCGTCAGATTGAGGCCGCCGAGCAGGACGACGGCGACCAGCAGGCTGGGATAACCCGGAACGGCAATGCCGTAGAAGATCACCTCGAAGAGCACCTTGGCCCCGTAAACCGCGCCCGCAAGTGCCGCGAGCAGTCCGCTGAGGCTAATCAGGCGCAGCGGAATGACGGAAAATGAGGTGAAGCCTTCCAGCGAGAAGGCGATCAGGTTGAGTCGGCTCCATTTCGACGTGCCGCTGGCCCGGCTCTCCGGCGAATAGGGCAACGCCTTCTGGCGAAAGCCCGCCCAGGCAAACAGGCCCTTGTTGAAGCGACGCTTGTCGCGCAGACTGGTCAGCGCACGCGCCACGGTGCCGCGCATGACGCGGAAGTCGCCGGCATTCGCTGGAATGTCGAAACGCTGGCTGCTGTTGATCAGGCTGTAGAAAAGTCGGGCCAGCTGGCTGCGCCGCCAGCTCGCCTCGCGCCGGTCGTTTTGTGCATAGACGACATCGACATCAGGATGTTCCACCAGCTCGGCGATCAGCTTCAGGCTGATGTCCAGGGAATGCTGGAGGTCGGCGTCCATGATCAGCACCATGTCGCCGCGCGACCGATCGAGGCCGGCTAGCACGGCCACCTCCTTGCCGAAATTGCGGCTAAGGCGGACGATCTCCCACGACCCCGTCAGCGCCTGCGAAAACCGTTGGGCGCCATCGTCACGGCTGCCGTCATCGACCAGGATCTTGTGCACGGTCATTCCGAACCGCTGTGCCACGGCCGCTTCGAGTTCGCCGAGCAGGCGTGCGAAGGCCGATGCCGATTGCGCCTCGTTCAAGAATGGCGCGACGATATCGAGTGTCGGCCGCAATTCAGTCATTTGCGATCCCTGCATTCACCACCTTTACCCGCGCCGTGGCCCAGAACCACCAGATCAGCGAACCCGCGATGAACGTAACCGCGATCGGCCGGAACCATGGGTAGAGCAAGTCGTGCACATGGCGATCGATGCCGGTCAGTCCGGTCGCGAACAGCACCGTCGACAACACCGAGGCCAGAACGCCACCGCGTTCTTCGCGCCACAACAGCGCGATGGCGAGACCGGCGGGTACCGCGATCATTGCATAGGTGTTGGGCTCGACGCGCGGGTTGAAGACGCACATGTAGAAAGTGGCCGTCAGGAAGATCGCCAGCCCCGCCGGTCCGCGTTCCAGCTTGCGGTCGAACCAGATGACCGCCGAAAGCGTAAACAGGGCCATGACGATGCGCATGATCGTGGCGCCGAATTCCGGAATGGGCAGCCCTATCCTGGTGAACGGCGCCGTGAAATCAGTCGGCACGAAATGGCTGGTGTTCTCGACGGCCATCGAGGTCAGCATCCTGGCGAAGACACGATACTGATCGTTGAGATAGCCGGGAGGAGCGAAAGCGTAAGGTAGGGCGAGGACGAACAGTACGGCCAGCCCCAGCACCGGTATCAACCGGAGCCGAAGGGCTCCTACCAACAACAGCATGATGATCGCGGTCGGCTTGGCGATGACGGCAAGCGAAGCCCAGAAGAACGTCTCCACCCGCCGTCCCTCCAGCGCCGACAGGGTGAGAAGCCAGCAAGCGCCGGTCAAGAGGATCGTCGCCTGGCCGTTGCGGATCGCCCCCGCTGCCATTGGCAAGGCGAGGAAAAGACCGAAAGAAAGCAGCCACGTCAATTCGCCGCCGCCGAGCTTGCGCACCTGTCGCATCGCGGCATAGGTCAGCACCGCAAAGCCAAGGCTGTGCCAAACCACGCCGCCCAGCTGCGGACCGAGTTTGGCTATTGGAATATACAGCGCGGCAAAGGCTGGCGCGTAAAGATACCCCATCTCGGATTGGGTGTCGTAGAGTGGCAGACCGGCCAGAAGCGCCTCGCTGCCGTCTATATAGGCCTTCCATACCGTGCGCGTATGGGGTGACCACAGGACCAGGACAAGAACGACCAGGAACGCTCCGATCCACAGGCTGAACCCCAAACGGTCGAAGACCGGCTTGGATATCGTCATCAAATCACCCTACACCCGCCCGGATCAGGCGCTTGCCCACGTCGTCCGGAATTCGATGGCGGCGACATATCACGGACAAAGCGGCGTGGCATAGGGGGTCGCAAGATGGGAACAGAGGCCGACGATCCGGGCAGCGGCCAGATACCGGACATTCTTCCGGCTCATGTCCAAGTTTCTCGCGTCTTTCGGATTGGGCCAAGGCTGGATGAACACCTTGCCGTTGGGCCAGTTCCGCGCCATGGCCTCGGCAAGCGGTCGCCGGAAGATGATACCGGCGCTCAGACCTTTTCCTGCGAGTATTTCTTCAGCTCCGTCCGCGCCACCTGCCGGCGATGGACGGCGTCAGGCCCGTCGGCAAGGCGCAATGTCCTCAGATGCGTCCACGACCGCGCCAGCGGCGTGTCCTGGCTGATGCCTTGCGCGCCGAACATCTGCACCGCCTCGTCGGTGACCTTGAGCGCGACGCGGGGCGCTATCACCTTGATCTGGCTGATCCAAGGGGCGGCGGCCCGCGCGTCGCCCTGATCGATCATCCATGCCGCCTTGAGGCAGAGCAGGCGGGCCATCTCGATCTCCATGCGGCATTCCGCGATGATGTCGAAATTGGCGCCGAGCTTTGCCAGGGGCTGGCCGAAAGCCTCGCGGCGCATGGAACGCTGGCACAGCATTTCCAGCGCCATCTCGGCTTGGCCGATGGCGCGCATGCAATGATGGATGCGGCCGGGGCCGAGCCGCCCTTGCGCGATCTCGAATCCCCTACCCTCGCCTACGATCAGGTTCGACGCCCTAATCCGCACATTGTCGAAGCGAAGATGCATATGGCCATGCGGCGCGTCATCGTCGCCATAGACCTGCATGGCGCGGACCTTGGTGACGCCTTTGGTGTCGGCGGGCACCAGGATCATGGAATGGCGGCGGTGCTTTGGCTCGCTGTCGCCCCCGGTCCGGACCATGACGACGTAGATGGCGCAGCGCGGATCGCCGGCGCCCGATGCCCACCATTTCTCGCCGTTCAGCACATAGTCGTCGCCCTGCCGCTCGCAGCGCATTGCAATGTTGGTGGCGTCGGACGAGGCGACATCCGGCTCGGTCATCAGATAGGCCGAGCGGATCTTGCCCTCGAGCAGCGGCTCCAGCCACGCTTTCTTGTGATCGGCCGAGCCGTAGCGTTCCAGCACCTCCATATTGCCGGTGTCCGGTGCCGAGCAATTGAAGGTTTCCGCACCGAGATGCGACTTGCCCATCTCCTCGGCCAGATAGGCGTATTCGACCGTGGAAAGGCCGTAGCCGCGCTCCGAGCCGGTCAGCCAGAAATTCCACAGGCCGCGCTCTCTCGCGGTCCTTTTCAGCCCTTCGAGGATCTCGCTCTGGCGCGCCGTATAGACCCATCGATCGCCTTCCTTGCCCACTTCGGCGAGAAATTCCTTGTCGAGCGGCATGATCTCGTCGCGCACCATGGCCGCGACGCGCGCGTGGATCGGCCTCAGCCGCTCGGTCATGCCGAGATTCATGTCCGTCATCGGTCGCTAACCCTCCATGGATGCCAGGCATTTTGTCGGTGGCAAGGATGACTGTACTTCGGATAGCCTTGTCAACGCGAACTGTTTGCCCGCACGCCGAGCGCGGAGGACTGTGATGAGCTATCTGGACGAGCTGTTTTCGGTGGCCGGCAAGACCGCGTTGGTGACGGGTGCCGCAACCGGCATCGGCCGCATGGCGGCGACAGCGCTGGTGCAGGCCGGCGCCAGCGTGATGATCGCTTCGCGCAAGGGCGAGGACTGCATCAAGGTCGCCGCCGAACTGAATGGACTTGGCGCACCCGGCCGCGCCGAAGGGTTTGCGGGTGATGTCTCCAGCGAGGCCGGCATTGCCGCACTCGTCGCCGAGGTCAAGGCGCGGACCGACAGGCTCAACATCCTGGTCAACAATGCCGGCGTTTCCTGGGGCGCGCCGCTCGAAAGCTTTCCCTATTCGGCGTGGGCGAAAGTGTTCGGCGTCAACGTCACCGCGGTCTTCCATCTGACCCGTGAATTGCTGCCGCTGCTCGATGCCGCCGCCAGCGATGCCGACCCGGCCAGGGTCATCAATCTCGGTTCGGTGATGGGCACGCAACCGCTGGCCGACGACGCCTATTCCTACACGGCTTCGAAGGCCGCGGTTCACCATCTGACACGCACCCTGGCGCTTGAGTTCGCCGCCCGCCGCATCACCGTCAACGCTTTCGCCCCCGGCCCCTTTCAGAGCCGGATGACGGCGTTTGCCACTGGGACGGAAGAACAAGCCAGACATGTCGGAAACCATGTTCCGATCGGCCGTATCGGCGCACCGGATGACATTGCCGGCGCAACGCTCTATCTGTGCAGCCGTGCAGGAAGCTACGTCACAGGCGCCGTCCTGCCGATCGACGGCGGACAGTCGGTGCAGCATGGGCTGACGCTGTTCAAGGAATAACATTTTCCGGCCACAGAAGCCGGAGGTGAACTGGAGGACGTGAGCGTGGAACCGATCAGTCTCGATGTGCTTCTGGCCAATGTCGGCAAGGAAGTTGGCGTGTCGCCGTGGCGGGTGGTCACGCAACGCATGATCGACCAGTTCGCCGACGCCACCGACGACCACCAGTTCATCCACTGCGATCCGGAGCGGGCCATGCGCGAGACGCCCTTCGGCGGCACCATTGCACACGGCTTCCTGTCGCTGTCGCTATTGTCGGCGATGACCTTCGAGACCATGCCGCCGCTGGAAAACAGCAAGATGGGCGTCAACCACGGCTTCGATTCGCTGCGCTTCCTGGCGCCGGTGAAGACCGGCGCGCGCATTCGCACACGTTTCGTGCTGGCCGACGTGAAGGTCAGACCGTCGGGCTGGGTGCAGACGGCGCATGACGTGACGATCGAGATCGAAGGCTCGAAGAAACCGGCGCTGACGGCACGCTGGTTGACGCTGACCTTGATCGAACGCCAGCCCGAGACGGCATGAGCGATACGAACGTCCTCGACCAGGCGGCGCTCGCGCCTTACCTCGAGGCAAACATACCGGGCTTTTCCGGGCTTGCCGCAATCGAAAAATTCAAATCCGGCCAGTCGAACCCGACCTATCTGCTGACGGCGGCAAGCGGCCGTTACGTGCTGCGTGCCAAGCCGCCGGGCAAATTGCTGAAATCGGCGCATCAGCTCGACCGCGAATTCAGGGTGATGAACGCGCTTGCCGGCACCGCCGTGCCCGTGCCGGAGATGCTGCATCTCTCGTCGGAGGACTCGCCGATCGGACGTATGTTCTACGTCATGGATTTCGTCGACGGCCGCATTTTCTGGGATCCGGCGCTGCCGGAGGCCGGCGATAACGATGAACGAGCTGCCATCTACGATGCCATGAACGACACCCTCGCCGCGCTGCATGATGTCGACGTCGGGGCCGTGGGTCTCGGCGATTTCGGCCGGCCGGGCAACTACTTCGAGCGCCAGCTGGCGCGCTGGACCAGCCAGTACCGTGCCTCGGAGACCGGCACCGTGGCCGATATGGACCGGCTGATTGCCTGGCTGGAAACGCACATGCCCGAAGATGACGGCAGCGTCTCGCTGGTGCATGGCGACTACCGGCTGGACAATCTGATCTTCGCTTCCGATCGGCCTCAGGTGGTGGCGGTGCTCGATTGGGAACTGTCGACATCAGGCCATCCCTTTGCCGATATCGCCTATCAGTGCATGCAATGGCGCCTGCCTCACGCCTCAGGTTTTCGCGGCCTGGGCGGTATCGATCGTGCCGCACTCGACCTGCCTTCCGAGGAGGATTACGTCGCCAGCTACTGCCGGCGGCGCGGGCTCAGTGGTATCGGCAACTGGACGTTCTTCCTCGCCTTTTCCTTCTTCCGGCTGGCGGCAATCTGTCAGGGCGTCTTCAAACGGGCGCTGGACGGCAACGCCTCCAATCCCGAAAAGGCGAGAACCTATGGCGAGGCGGTGAAACTACTTTCGCATCTCGCTGCCCGACTGATCGACAAGGAGGCGTGACGATGGCCGCTTCGACGCAGCAACAATGCCGGTCGCGGATTCCGCCGGCGGGCTTGTTGGGAACCTGTCACACCCTTGTCCGTTTTCGTACAGCGTATATAATTTGGGCCAGCACCAACCCGAACAAAGGCACCTATCTTTGCCGCCGAGTGTCCAGACACGCCGCGAGAAACAAAAGGCCGAACTGCGCTCCGAACTGGTCGAGGCCGCGCACAGGCTCGTTCAGGAGGAAGGCTATGAAGGCCTGACCATCCGCAAGCTGGCCAAGCGGGTCGGCTACGCACCGATGTCGGTCTATTCCTATTTCGCCGACAAGCAGGACATCCTGTTCGCACTCGCCGAGGATGCGTTTGAGACGCTAGCCCGCCGCATCGAGGAGCACCCATCCGACGATCCGATCGAGGCTTTGCAGGCCGTCATGACCGAATATGCCGCCTTCGGGCTCGGGAATCCCAACGAATACCGCACCGTGTTCATGACCGAGAAGACGAAGCTGCCGGAAGGCAGGAGCTACGAGGACATGGAAGAGGGCAACCCGGCGATGAAGGTGCTGATCAGCAGGGTCGAGGCCTGCGTGGCCGCCGGCAAATTGCAGGGCGACCCGCGCGCCATCGCCACCATGCTGTGGGCGGTCGGCCACGGCACGATCTCGCTGCTGATCACCTTTCCGTTCTACCCCTTCGGCGATCCGCAGGCTTTCGTGAAGCGCATGTGCGATTTCACGCTTGCCACGCTCAGCACGCAAAACGTGCCGCCTCTGACCCACACGCCGGTCAACTGCTGAGCGCCAGTTTCCTTTCGAATCCTTGGTTAACAAAAAGTTCATCGTACGCGTACGATTTTGCCTTGAACTTCGCGATCGACGGACGTATGTGTACAGTGCATCGTACATGTACGAAAAGAATTCGCCCGTCGAAAACGGAGACAGACTATGAAAAAGACACTCCTCACCCTCGCCGCCGTGCTGGCACTTTCGGGCTCGGCCTTCGCCGCCAGCACGACCCACCTGGTCAAGCATGCGTCCGCTGCAACCTGCGTAGACACGAAGACCAACGTGAAGCTCGATTGCGCGTCGACCGGCTCGGTCGAGAAGAAGGGCGCCACGGAAAACACCGCTGAAGGCAAGGGCCCGCGGCTCGGCATCAGCATCGACCCGTGGATCGTGCCGAGCTCGTTCTAAGATCCGCCGAAATCGCGTACGGCCGGCAAAAGCCGGCCAGCTTCAGGCGACCAGGATCGGCAGCTTGGCCGCTGAACTCTCGAAGGCCGCGTCTATCAGTTTCTGCATGTCCGCGGCGCGCCGGAAGGACGGATCGCCATTTCGGCCTGCATCCAGCGCGTCGGCAAAGCGCCGGGCGTTACGCTTGACATTGGGCAGCGGCAGCGTTCGCCAGCGCTGAAGATCGACATCCCCACCCAGGCAGGCCGACAGGTTCGACACCTTGCCATCGGTCTCGACCTTGATGGCGCCCTTGGTGCCGTGCAGGGCCAGCGACAAATCGTTGGTATGGCCAGTCATGTAGCGGCTTGCCACGATCGTGGCGAGCGCGCCGGAATCGAGACGCGCCGTCATCGCGACGCTGTCATTGGCATCCAGCACATAATCGCCGATGCGCTCGCCCTCGGCCTTCGGAAACGTCACCAGATCGGCATGCAAGCTGACGATATCCTGGCCGGCGCCATACGTGGCGAAGTCCAGGATGTGAATGCCGACATCGCCGAGAACGCCGGTCGAACCGTGCCGGCTCGACAGGCGCCATAGCCATTTGTCCTCGACCCGCCAGTCGCCCCATGATTTGCTGATCAGCCAGCTCTGTCGGTAGCTCGCCTCGACATGGCGCAGCTCGCCGATCTCGCCGGCCTGCACCATGCGCCGCGCTTCCTGGATTGCCGGTGAGTTGCGATAGGTCAGGTTGACCATGTTGACCACCCCGGCTGCCTCTGCCGCTTCGGTCATTGCCAGCGCGTCGGCGTGGTTCGGCGCCAGCGGCTTTTCGCAAAACACATGCTTTCCCTCGGCAAGCAGCGCCAGCGTCGTCGCCAAATGTGCACCATCCGGCGTCGCGTTGATGGCGGCATCGAAATGGCCCCAGGCGACCGCCGCCTCCAGGCTCTCGAAGAAATCTCCGATCTTGCTGGCAGCGGCGAACGCGGCCGCACGGCCGGGCACCTGATCGACGCAGGCGACGATGCCGCAGCCGGCAATCCCGGCGAACTCCTCGACATGATGCCCGGCGATGCCGCCCGTGCCGAGCAGAAGAATTCGATGCATCAGTTCAGGCCCCCAATCACCTCACGCCGCAATCGACTCACGCGCCGATCAGCCAAGACCCCTGTCGCCATCGGCATGCAGGCGCAGGCCTTTTTGGACGATCTTCTCCTTGGCGGCATCCGTCGGCACGTTCGGGGCATTGGTGATGCCGGACCAGGCCGGCGCCGGGTTGCGCGCCCAGTGCACCGCATTGCGCAGCACCTGCCGCACGCCTTCGTTGTGATAGATTGGATAGGTCTCGTGACCGGGCGAGAAGTAGAAGATCCTGCCGGCGCCGCGCTGGTAGGTCAGCCCGGACCGGAACACCTCACCGCCCTCGTACCAGGAGACGAACACCGTCTCGAGCGGCTCCGGCACGGCGAAGGGCTCGCCATACATTTCGGTCTCGCCGATCTCCAGGCACTCGCCGATGCCCTGCGCGATCGGATGGCCGCGGTTGATCGCCCAGACGCGCTCGCGCTCGCCCGCCTCGCGCCATTTCAGCGAACAGGGCGTGCCCATCAGCCGCTTGAAAATCTTCGAGTAATGCCCGGAATGGAGCACAATCAGCCCCATGCCTTCCCACACCCGCTTCTGCACCCGCTCGACGATCTCGTCCTTGACCTCGCCATGCGCCGCATGGCCCCACCACAGCAGCACGTCGGCGGCGGCCAGGCGCTTTTCGCCCAGGCCGTGCTCGGGCTCCTGCAAGGTGGCGGTGGTCGCCTCGATGCCCTTGTCCTGGTTGAGCGCCGCGGCAATGGTGCCATGCATGCCCAAGGGATAGAGGTCGCGCACGGCGGCATTGGTCTGCTCGTGGACATTCTCGCCCCAGACGATCGCTTTTGTCGGCATTTTCATCTCCCAAAGCGCTTTAAATAGCATGCCCAACGGGATTGAGAAGGTCCGATCCGATCTGGTCCGATGGAAAACTATGCCTTGCGCTTCTTGCGCCCGGGCACGGTCTTGGCCTGGCCCGGCTTCGCCGGAGCGCCCGAGATGGACGATCCAGTGATCGACACCGGATCGCTGGCCGGGAACGTGTCTTCGAGGCCTTCCTCGAGTTCCTCTTCGGCGCTCGGCGCTTCGTGCCGCTCCTGTTCGAGCGAACGGACGGCCGACGTCTTTTTGACCGGCGACTTGGGCGCGGAATTCGACGGCATCGGCATTCTCCCTCGGCGTGAGGATGCAGAACGAGCCTGCCCTGCAAACGTTCCGGGTTCAGACCGCTGCGTCGCGCGATCCCTCGGACAAAAAAGTAAAGACATAGTCCGAGAAGGAACGCCAGCATTCAACCCTGAAGGCGTCCGGCGCCGTGCGCAACAGCACGATCTCGGTCTTGCCGAGGATGGTTCGCGACGCCGCTCCAACCGGGAAGCCATCGGGCCACAGGTCCTGCGGGCAACCCGCATTGATCGTCGCTGCTGCCCCGGTGCCCGTCACGGCGATAGCGATGTTGCGATGCGAGATGCCGACCGCCGAGTGCAAGGCGGAAACCCCAGCACAATCGGCCAGCGGATCCTTGCCCGCCTCATCGATGACCAGCCATTCGTCGGGGCCGAGCCACAAGGCGGTTCGCCCGCCCTTCGAAGCGGACGTCTTCGGCTTTTTCGGCAAGGTCACGCCGAGCGCCTTGGAAAGCGCTGCAAGCGAGGCCTCCGGTGCGCGCAATGAAATGCGCTCGGCCGGCGGCAGCACCTCGACCTTGACGCCGGTAGCGGTCGTGCTGCGTCCGGCCAGCGCCGGACGGCGTTCAACCGAAGGCGATGTGGCCGGCGCCGTCTTTCTTGCAGCAGCAGCCTTAGCCATTGAGGCGCCCTCCCGTCTCGTCGAAGAACACCATGCTGGCAACCTCCACTTCGATCACACCGTTCGGCATCGGCACAAACAGCGTGTCGCCCATGCGGTCGCGTCCGCCAGCGACCAGCGCCAGCGCGATCGAGCGGCCGCAATTTTCCGACCAATAGCTCGAGGTGACATGGCCGATCATCTTCATCGGGATCGCCTGCTTCGGATCCTCGACAATCTGCGCGCCCTCTTCCAGCACCACCTTCGGGTCTTTGGTTTTCAGGCCGACCAACTGCTTGCGGCCCTTCGCGACAAGGTCGGGTCGCGTCAAGCCGCGGATGCCGACGAAGTCCGTCTTCTTCTTGCCGACCGCCCAGTCGAGACCGGCATCGTTCGGCGTCACCGTGCCGTCGGTATCCTGGCCGACGATGATGTAGCCCTTTTCGGCGCGCAGCACGTGCATGGCCTCGGTGCCGTAGGCGGCAGCGCCGTGCTTCTGGCCCTCGGCCCACAGTGCTTCCCAGACAGCCTGCCCGTAATCGGCCGGCACGTTGACCTCGAAGCCGCGCTCGCCGGTGAACGACATGCGAAACAGCCTGGTCGGCACGCCGCAGATCTTGCCTTCGCGCACCGACATATGCGGCAGCGCCTCGTCCGACATGTCGATGCCTTCGACCAGCGGAGCGATGATGTCGCGGGATTTCGGTCCCTGCACCGCGATGACGGCCCATTGCTCGGTGATCGAGGTCAGCCAGACGTTGAGATGCGGGAACTCTGTCTGGAGATAATCCTCCATGTGGTTCATGACGCGCGGCGCGCCGCCGGTCGTCGTCGTCACATGGAAACGGTCTGGCGCCAGCCTGCCGACTACACCGTCATCATAGATGAAGCCATCCTCGCGCAGCATGATGCCGTAGCGGCAGCGGCCGGGCTCCAACTTCTCCCATGGGTTGGTGTAGAGCAGCTCCATGAATTTCGCTGCGTCCGGACCGACCACTTCGATCTTGCCCAGCGTCGAGGCATCGAACAGGCCGGCCGTCTTGCGCACCGCGACGCATTCGCGGTCGACCGCGGCATGCATGTCCTCGCCCGCCTTGGGGAAATACCAGGCGCGTTTCCACTGGCCGACATCCTCGAACACCGCGCCTTGCGCCTCGGCCCAGGGATGGATCGCAGTCTTGCGCGTCGGGTCGAACAGCGGACCCCGAGCATGGCTGACGATCGCGCCGAAGGTCACCGGCGTATAGGGCGCCCGGAACGTGGTCAGGCCGACCTCCGGGATCGGCTTGCCCAGCGTCTCGGCGGCAATCGCCAGGCCGTGCATGTTGGAGGTCTTGCCCTGGTCGGTCGCCATGCCGTTGGTGGTGAAGCGCTTGACGTGCTCGATCGAGCGCATGCCTTCGTGCACCGCCTGGCGGATGTCCTTGGCGGTGACGTCGTTCTGGAAGTCGACGAAGGCTTTCACCGTCGTGTCCGGCCCGGCTCCGGGCGCCGCACCCAGCATACCGCGCGACCAGTTTTCCGAGGCATCGACATTCGGCTTGCTACCCCTGGCGGATTTCGCGCCCGCATCCTTGGCCGCCTTGGCGCCCGCCGCATAGGCTTCGTCGACCGCCGCGGACAGCCCGTCGGTGCCGTTGCAGGCGCCGACAGAGACGCAGTCCTGCGCATAGGTGCCCGGCACGAAGCGCTTGGTCTCGTCGTTGAAGGCGACCTTGCCGCGCGACTGCGAGAACAGATGCACCGAAGGCGTCCAGCCGGCCGACATCAGGATCGCATCGACCGGGATGGTGCGTTCGCCGCCGCCATTCTTCGGCTGCACGGTCATCGACGACACCCGCAACTTGCCGCCTGCGCGGATAACGGCACGGCCGAAATTCACCTCGATGCCGAGTGCCCTCGCCTCGTCGATCAGCGGCCCGGTCGGGTTGTCGCGCAAATCGACGATCGCCGCCACGTTGACGCCGGCCTTCTTGAGGTCGATTGCCGCTGCATAGGCGGAATCATTGGCGGTGTAGACGCCGACATTTTTGCCGACCGCAACGCCATAGTGGTTGAGATAGGTGCGCGCCGCTCCTGCCAGCATGACGCCCGGCCGGTCATTGTCGGCGAACACCATGTGGCGCTCGATGGCGCCGGAGGCCAGCACCACGCGCTTGGCCCTCACCTGCCACAGCCGCTCGCGCGCCAGATCGTGGCCGGGGGTCTTCAAATGATCGCTGACACGCTCGACCAGCCCGACGAAATTCTGCGCATAATAGCCGAACGCCGTCGTGCGCGAGAGCACGCGTACATTGTCCATGGCGGCGAGCTTGGCCACCGCACCTTGAGCCCAGGCAAAGCCGTCCTGGCCGTCGATTTTCGCACCGCTCTCGAACCGTAGGCTGCCGCCGAACTCGGCCTGTTCGTCGGCAAGGATGACGCGCACGCCGGTCTCGGCTGCGGCAAGCGCCGCCGCGATGCCGGCGGCGCCGCCGCCCAGCACCAGGACCTCGCAATGCGCATAGCGCGACGAATAATGGTCCGGGTCCGGTTGGTCCGGGGAAACGCCAAGTCCGGCCGCGGCGCGGATCTTGGGTTCGTACAGGCTCTTCCATGCAGCCTTCGGCCACATGAAGGTCTTGTAGTAGAAGCCGGCCGAAAACAGCGGCGAAGCAAAGTCGTTGACCGCGCTGACGTCGAAGGACAATGAAGGCCAGCGGTTCTGCGACTGCGCGTCCAGCCCGTCATAGAGTTCCTGCACGGTGGCCCGCACGTTCGGCGTCTTGCGTGCCGCGTCGCGCTTGATCTCGACCAGCGCGTTCGGTTCCTCGGCGCCCGCCGACAGGATGCCGCGCGGACGATGGTACTTGAACGAGCGGCCGACAAGATGGACGCCATTGGCGAGCAGCGCCGAAGCCAGCGTGTCGCCCTCGATGCCGGTATAGGACTGGCCATCGAAACTGAACCGCGCGGTCTTCGCCTGCTTGAAGCGACCGGCGCCGGGAATGCGGAACGCGCCGATCATTTGGCAACCACTTCGTTGGAGTTTTTGGGCAACTTGGACGGTTTCGGCTCGCCAGCCTTGTAGGTCATGACGAACTTGTCGGTGACGGTGTCGCGCACGGCGTTGAAGAAACGGGCGCAGCCATGCATGTGCCGCCAGCGCTCATAAATGATACCCTTGGGGTTCGAGCGGATGAAGAAGAACTTCTCGAAATCGTCGTCGCTCTCGCCGGCCATGTTGGCCGAGCGCGCGATATGCGCCTCGCCGGCGTTGCGGAACTCGAGTTCCGGGCGCTCTTCCTCGCAATAAGGGCAGCGGATGAGAAGCATTGTCCTGGTTCCTACAATTCGCCGTGGCCGACGCGGGCGCCCGCCGGTTGATCGCAAAGCTTCTGTCCCAACGTCGCGAACGGTGCGACGAGCCGGATGCGCTCTTCCACGCTTGCAGCGGGACGAAACAGATCGCGAGACGCCATGTTGCCGAGGGTGAGTTGCATCGGATCGGTTGTGACGATGACCTGACGTGGCTGGAACGTCTCGTCCTCCTCGAGCCCTTCGGACCGTCCCTCGAAGAACATCACCACCCTCTGGCCGCCGCTCCAGACGCAGGCCAGCGTGCCATCGTCGACCGAAAATGGCCAGTCGGCCTCGTTGTCGGCGCGACTGATCGGCTGCAGCCGCACTTCATCCGCCGAAGGAAAATGGAACATCCCCTGTTCCCCCGCCAGCATCAGCGGCATAGCTACAGCCATCTGCGCCATCATCAGTGCGCCACCGCCGCCGCCGCCGCCTCGTCGATGAGCCGGCCGGTGCGGAAGCGTTCGATGGTGAAGGGTGCGTTGATCGGGTGTGGATCGTCCTTGGCGATCGTGTGGGCAAAGACATGGCCCGAACCGGGTGTCGCCTTGAAGCCACCCGTGCCCCAGCCGCAATTGACGTAGAGGCCGGGCACCGGCGTCTTGGCCAGGATCGGCGAGCGGTCGGGCGTGACGTCGACGATGCCGCCCCAGGAGCGCAGCATCTTCATGCGCGTGAAGATCGGGAACATCTCGCAGATGGCGTCGAGCGTGTGCTGCAATATGTGCAGGCCGCCCGTCTGCGAATAGGAAACATACTGGTCGGTGCCGGCGCCGATCACCAGTTCGCCCTTGTCAGATTGCGAGATATAGGCGTGCACCGTGTTCGACATGACAACGCAAGGCACCACCGGCTTGACCGGCTCCGACACCAGCGCTTGCAACGGATAGCTCTCCAGCGGCATGCGCACGCCGGCCATGTTCATGATGACCGAGGAATGGCCGGCGGCAACGACGCCGACCTTCTTGGCGCCGATGAAGCCGCGCGTCGTGTCGACGCCCATGACGGCGCCATTGGCGGCCCGCTTGACCCCGGTGACTTCGCAGTTCTGGATGATGTGCACGCCGCGCGCCGAAGCGCCGCGCGCATAGCCCCAGGCAACCGCATCGTGCCGCGCCGTGCCGCCGCGCCGCTGCAAGGCCGCACCGACGACTGGATAGCGCGCATCCTTGGAGGTGTTGAGCGGCGGGCAGAATTCCTTCGCCTGCTCCGGCGTCAGCCATTCATTGTCGATGCCGTTCAGCCGGTTGGCGTGGACGTGGCGCTTCAGCACCTGGACGTCGTGCACGTTGTGGGCGAGCATCATGACACCGCGGGCCGAGTACATGACGTTGTAATTGAGCTCCTGGCTCAGCCCATCCCACAGCTTCAGCGCGTGGTCGTAAATGCCGGCGCTCTCGTCATAGAGATAGTTGGAGCGGATGATGGTGGTGTTGCGGCCGGTATTGCCGCCGCCGAGCCAGCCCTTTTCCAGCACCGCGACATTGGTGATGCCGTGCACCGTGGCGAGATAGTAGGCTGTGGCCAGGCCATGGCCGCCGGCGCCGACGATGATGACGTCGTATTCCTTCTTGGGCTCAGGCGAGGACCACTGCTCCTCCCAGCCCTTGTGGCCGCGCATGGCCTCGCGGGCGATGGCGAATACCGAATATTTCTTCAACGTCCCAACCTCGCCCCAGAAAAGGCCTCGCGAATAACGGCCGGGCGTTCATTCGATCCCGGCGCGCGAGGTGTATCACTAGCGAAACAGCGCTTCCACCCTTGCGCTGTTTGCGACGGCGCTTGCCGTTTTGCGCCACGGCGAAAAAGCCGCATGCGATCTGGCAGCTAAGGCACCGTTCGGTCACACTGTCTGTCGCGAGACTCTGGAGGATTATTTATGGGCAATGCCTGGTGGAATCTGACGTTGCGCTTCCTGCTGGAGCTTGCAGCCTTGCTCGGGCTCGGCATCGCCAGTTGGGCCCTCTCACACGATTGGTGGCGCTGGGTCGCTGCGTTGGCCATACCGCTCGTTGCTGCTGCGCTGTGGGGAACCTTCGCCGTGCTCAATGATCCGAGTCGGTCGGGCCGCGCACCGGTGCCTGTGCCCGGCGCGGTGCGGCTGGTGATCGAACTTGTCATCCTGTTCGGTGGTGCGGCTGGGTTCTATCTGGCAGGCCAAACGACCACGGGCATCGTCATGGCCCTGCTGATCGTCATAAGCTACGCATTCTCGCTCGATCGCCTGGCGTGGTTGTTGCGGCAATAATTCGCCCCACTGGCCTCGCCTGTTTGGCGAGCGCCGAGGAAGGCGAGGCGTGTCGATCAACCGGACGTGAAGTCTTTTTGCGGCCAGGACGCATGTTCGTAGTCATAGCGCAGACCGCCGGTCTTGCTTTTTCCACGCGATTTGGCGATGCCGTTTCGAAACGGGTCTTCTTGCCAAAACGGGTCCTGCCAACATGATGCTGATCAGAACCTACGTGGCTGCGAGCGCGATCGAGGGCGTCGGCATGTTCGCCGCCGAGCCGATCAGGAAAGGCGCTTCGATCTGGCGGCTCGATCCGGATTTCGACCGGTTGATCCCGATGGACAAATACGAGGCGGCACCGCCGCCTCTGAGGGAATTGCTCGAGCGCTATGCCTATCCGAGCCCGGACCGGCCTGGCTTCATGGTCTATGAGGTCGACAATGGGCGCTTCATGAACCATTCGGCCAACCCGAACACGGATTTTTCGCAGTATGGTGGGGCCACCGCGACCCGCGACATCGCCGAGGGCGAGGAGATCACCTGCGACTACGGCGAGTTTTTCGAGGATTTTGAGCGGCTGCATTTGGCAACGGCATAGAGATCTGCTGGGGAGTGGGAGGCAAGCTGGCCTCGGCTTGGCCGCCATCATTCGTCTGAAGCGACTGCCTTGCCGCCTTGGCCATAGCTTGCCCCGTGACGGCAACTATGCTAGTGTTTTGGGTATGGCGCTGATTTGCGCCGGGACCCCGCCCATGAGGCGGGTTTTTTGTTTCGGCTTCGGCGCCATTCTTCCATTTCGACTGTGGACAGCGCGGCCTGATTCTGCTATCAGCCGCCCCAATTCGTGGTGTAAACCGCCGCGGAGGCTAGTGGCTATGGCCGCTTGCCTGTTGACATCAAACCCGAAAGACAGGATTGCCCGTGCAGGTACTCGTCCGCGACAATAACGTTGATCAGGCGCTTCGCGCTCTCAAGAAGAAGATGCAGCGCGAAGGCATTTTCCGCGAAATGAAGATGCGCGGTCACTACGAGAAGCCGTCCGAAAAGCGCGCCCGTGAAAAGGCTGAAGCTGTCCGCCGCGCCCGCAAGCTGGCCCGCAAGCGCGCCCAGCGCGAAGGCCTGCTGCCGATGACGCCGCGCCCCGTTGCTGCTGGCGCCGCCGGCGGTGCAGGTGGTGCTCCGCGTCCGCCGCGGTTCTAACGCCAATTTTTCGTCCTTTTCGAAGGATATCAGAGGTGGCGCGATGCGGAATCGCCGCCACCTTTTTGTTTTGGTTGTGACCCGGCCCGGAGGGGGGAACCGGACCAGAGCGACGCGGCTTGAAGTGAGGACAGGGCAGACATGAACGCAACAAGCGTGGAGCGCGGGACCGCATTGCGTGGTTTCGCCCTGACAGTGGCCCTGCTCTCCGGATTGGCGCTTGCCGGCTGCCAGACGTCAGGCCCGACCGGCGAATTCAACAACATCGACAAGGCGCAGGGGTCGAGCGAGAACATCTCCTCGCTGTCGGCGGTCATCCAGCGCAATCCCCAGGATCCCGAAGCCTACAACGTGCGCGGCTCGGCCTATGGCCGTGGCGGCCAGTACCAGGCGGCGCTCAAGGATTTCAACCAGGCCATCCAACTCAACCCGAATTTCTTCCAGGCTTATTCGAACCGCGCGCTCATCCAGCGCTTCCTCGGCAATCAGACGGCCGCGCTCGAGGACTACAACCGTTCGATCCAGATCAATTCAAACTATGACGCCGCCTACATTGGGCGCGGCAACCTTTATCGCAAGGCGGGCCGCACCCAGGACGCTTTCAACGACTTCCAAAAGGCGATCCAACTCGACACGACCGACGCGCGCGCCTACCACAATCGTGGCCTGATCTATCAGAGCCAGGGTCAGCACAAATTCGCTATCGAGGACTTCTCGACGGCGATCTCGCTGGCGCCGGACGCTGCCGAACCCTACAATGGCCGCGGCCTTTCCTATCTGGCAACCAACGACGAAGACAACGCCTTCTCCGACTTCAACATGGCGATCAAGCTCGACGGCAACAATGCCGAAGCCTGGGCCAATCAGGCGTTGATCTACGAGCGGCGCGGCGACAAGGCCAAGGCGGCGAAATCCTATCGCGAAGCCGTTCGCCTGAACCCGGCCTACCAGCCGGCCAAGGACGGCCTCGCCCGCGTCAGCTGATCGGTTTCGGCAGCATTCCGACACAATCTGCGTGGCATCCAAGTGCCGCGGCGTCCTTTGCGTGTCAGGAAAGACGCACCTCGGCAACTGTGCGTTAACCCCGGCAGCAAGGGGTTGACCCGTGCCTTGTTCGCGCCAAGTTTTCTGCCCACCCAATCCGTTGTCAAAAAGCTATTTGCGAAAGGACCTCCCATGATCAAGAAACTCGCCTGCGCCGCTGTCCTCGCCATGACGGCATTTACCGTCGCCCCGGCCAGCGCCGGCAAGCTGCAACTCGGCACGCTCGACTGCACAATCGATGGCGGCACCGCTTATATCGTCGCGTCCAACAAGGGTGTGTCCTGCGTCTTCCGCCCCCATCATCACGGACCGTCCGAGGTTTACACCGGCGTGATCTCCAAGGTCGGCCTGGATGTCGGCAAGACGCATCAGGGCCAGCTCGTCTGGGCCGTGCTGGCGGCAACGCGCGACCGCGACGGAGGCGATCTCGCCGGCAGCTACTACGGCGTCAACGCCGAGGCGAGCGTCGTGACCGGCGGCGGCGCCAACCTGCTGGTTGGCGGCCTGGACAGCGCCTTCATGCTGGAGCCGCTCAGCGTCCAGGCGCAGACCGGCGTCAACCTTGCCGTGGCCGTGACCTCGCTCCAGCTCATCCACTCGTTCAAGTAAACGCAGGAGCCATGCGCTCCATGCCCCCTCACCCTGCGGCGCGGAACCAGATAGGATGGTTCCGCGTCGTTTGTTTTTGAGGGGACCGCCATGCCGAAGACAGCCATTGCCGCTGCCGTGATCGCCACTGTGCTTGTCGGCGCGGCGCGAGCCCAGGACCAGGGCATAGAACTCGGTACGCTTGATTGCGCCATCGGCGGCGGCACCGGTTTCATTTTCGGCTCGAGCAAGGATTTGAGCTGCACGTTCAACCCCGCCGACAAGAGCTTCGCGCCGGAAGCCTATTTCGGCGCCGTCAACAAATACGGCCTCGATATCGGCACGACGAAGCAGACGGTCATACAGTGGATCGTGCTAACGCCGCTGAAGAACATCTATGCGCCGGGCGCGCTGGCCGGCGACTATATCGGCGCCAGCGCCGAAGTGACGGCTGCCGTCGGAGCCGGCGCCAATCTGCTGGTCGGAGGATCCTCGCAGGCCTTCACCCTGCAGCCGCTCAGCCTGCAGACGCAGACCGGCATGAACCTCGCGATCGGCGTCAGCCAGTTCCAGTTGCGCAGCACCGAGAATTGACCGTGCCACCCGACCGCAATCCTATCTCGAAAAATTCGCTTGAGCTCAACCCCGGTTGAGGTTTTACAAGCCTGCCCCGACCGGAGCAGCGCGCCCGATGCGGTGCGCGATACACGCTCCTGCCTGCGCATGGTCCTGCCGGAAACCGGTACTGGCTTCTGGCGTCCTGCTCTGGCGTCAGGATATGGAAAGCAGGGGTGGACATGACCGAAATCAGCACAAACAGGGTCGACTGGCGCGCTTTGTGGGCAAGCGGCGACCTGGCGCGCTTCTGCTTCATCAGCCTCGGCATCCTGCTGCACGCCACCAACGAAACCATGGTGGCCACGGTGATGCCGGCCATGGTCGGCGAACTGGCCGGTGTGCAACTCGTCGGCTGGTCGCTGGCTATCTACGAACTCGGCGCCATCGTCGCCGGTGCGGCCGCTGGACGTCTGGTGAGCTATGTCCCGCTGCGCACCAACATGGTGGTCGCCGCGCTCCTTTACGCAGCCGGAGCGCTGATCTGCTCCACCTCGCCTTCCATGCAACTGTTCCTTGCCGGCCGCCTGATCGAGGGGCTTGGCGGCGGTGCGCTGGTGTCGCTGGCCTTCGTCTCGGTCGAGCGGCTGTTCTCGCGCGCCATCTGGCCACAGCTTTTCGGCATCATGTCGGCGATCTGGGGCGTCGCCGCCTTCAGCGGACCATTGCTCGGCGCGATCATGACCGAGCTGTTGTCATGGCGCTGGGCCTTCGGCGTCTTCACCCTCGGCGGCACCGCCATGGCGCTGGCAAGCTTCATCGTGCTCGACACGCCGGAGGCGACGAAACCCAGGACGAGCATAGGCAAGGCGCCGCCCTTCCCGTTCGCAGCCCTTGGCTGCCTTGCCGTCGCCGTGGTGCTGATCGCCTCGGCCGGCGTGGACATCGCCTTGCTGCGCTCCTCGCTGCTGATGGTCCTTGGCCTGGCTGGCCTGGTGCTGTTCTTCTCCATCGACGCGTTGAAGCCGCGCTCGCGGCTGTTTCCGGCGCGGCTGTTCTCGTGGCGCACGCCGGTCGGCGCCGGCATGACCATGGTTGCCGCCTTTTCGGTGGCGACCTGTTCCTTCGGCGTCTACGGCCCGCTGCTGCTCACCAGCCTGCACGACATTCCGCTGCTGACCACCGGCTACATCATCGCCGCCGAATCGATCGCCTGGTCGATCCTGTCGATCCTGGTCGCCAACGCACCACCGCAACGCGAGCGGCTGGTCATCGTCGGCGGCGCGGCGATGATCGCGGCCGGTATTGCCGGCTTTGCCTATACGATACCCCTAGGCTCCATCCCGCTGATCCTGATCTGCGCCCTGCTGCAAGGCGGCGGCTTCGGCGTCTCATGGCCCTTCCTGACGCGCGTCATCGTCGCCTCCGCGCCGGAGGGCGAGCAGACCATCGCCTCGGCCGCGGTTCCGACCATGCAGCGGATCGGCTATGCCGTGGGTGCCGCACTTGCCGGCATCGTCGCCAACGCCAGCGGCTTTTCGCGGGGTTTGAACCACGACGCGGCGGCGAATGTCGCGTCCTGGCTGTTTCTTGCCTTCGTGCCGCTCGGCATTGTCGGCTGCCTGGCGGCCTTCCGGGCATCCACGCCCTTCGGTCAGCCGCGGGAAGCGATCGGCTAGACCTTGGCCGCTCAGTCGACCTCGCGCAGACGGTAACCAACGCCGGTCTCGGTGGTGATATAGCGCGGCTGGTCGGGGGTCTTCTCGATCTTCTGCCTGAGCTGCCGGACATAAACCCTGAGATACTGCACGTCGGTCGAATCGCCCCAGACCTGCTTCAACAGGAAATGATGGGTCAGCACCCTGCCGGCGTGCTGCACGAGAATGCGCAGGATGTCGTATTCCTTCGGCGAGAGCTTTACGTCCTTGCCCTCGACCTTGACGATGCGCTTGACCAGATCGACGGACAGGTCGCCGGTCTGGAAAACAGGCTTCTCGCCCTGTTGCTGGAATTTGTGCCGCAGCGCCACGCGGATGCGCGCGACCAGTTCGTTCATGCCGAACGGTTTGGTGACATAGTCGTCGGCGCCGAGTTCCAGAGCCTGGACGATGCCGACCTCGTCGGTGCGGCTGGACAGGATGACCACCGGAATGTCGAGGCCGTCGTCGCGCCATTTGCGCAACAGCTCATGGCCGCTCATGCCGGGCAGGCCTAGGTCGAGCAGGACAAGGTCCGGCCTCTCAGTCTCCATCAGCTCGATCGCTGCTTTGGCGTTCGGCGCCTCGCTGATCGCGTAGCCCTGGCTGCCGAGCCCGACACGCAGCAGCTTTCGGATCGGCGGCTCGTCATCGACGACCAGTATCCTGACGTTCGAGTTTGTCATGCCAAGTCGCCCCCATCATCCGTGGCAGTGGCGTCGAGATCGGGCGTGTTGGCCGGCTTCGGCATCTTGATGGTGAAGACCGCGCCCGAGCGATCGGTCCGGTTTGCCGCCGTGATCGTCCCGCCCATCGCCTCGATGAAACCACGACAAATCGACAGCCCGAGCCCGGTGCCGGCGCGAACCTGGTCGCCCTTGCGCACCCGGTAGAAGGTGTCGAAAATCCGTTCCAGATCGCCGGTGGGAATACCCGGCCCTTCATCCATGACCTGCAGGAGGACAGAACCATTGTCGGTCCAGCCCTGAACGCGGATCGTCGAGCCGGATGGCGCGTATTTCGCTGCATTGTCGAGAAGATTGAACAGCGCCTGCTCGAACAGGACGGGATCAACCTTCAACATCGGCAAATCCGAGGTGATGTCCGTCTCGATCTTGTGCTCGGCGATGATCTTCCTGGCCCGCTGCAGGGCGGAGCCGACGATGTCGCCGACATAGTGGAAGGCGTAGTTCGGCTCCATCGCGCCGGACTCGATCTTGGTCATGTCGAGCAGATTGGCGATGAAGCGGTTCAGCCGCTCGGATTCGTCGAGCACGGTCGACAAAAGCTCCGCCCGGTCCTGTTCGGGAAGTGCCGGGGCGAATTCCCGCAGCGTACCGGCCGCACCCATGATGGCGGCGAGCGGCGTCTTCAAATCATGGGAGATCGAGGTGAGAAGGGCCGAGCGCAGCCTGTCCGCCTCGGCGGCAAGCTTTGCGCGGTCGACGTCGGCGACCAGCTGGATGCGCTCGATGGCGACCGCTGCCTGATCGGCCAGTGCGTCGAGCAGGCGCCGTTGTTCAGGCGTCAGCAGCGGCCCCTGTTTGTCATTGTCGAGGCCGACGACTCCGATTGCTGTGCGCCCCGTGCGCAAGGGAAGATAGAGGCGCTTGGCGCCGGGAAGCGTGTCGGCGCCACGTCCGGCGGCCCGATTGTGCTCCCAGGCCCAGCGGGCGGCGGCGATGTCGGCTTCGGCCAGCGTGTCGTCTGGCGGATAGCCGGCCTTGACGGTGATCGTTCCGTCTTCCGGCAAGAGCAGCACCACCCGCAGCTTCAGCATCGAGGCGATCTGGAAAGCGGTGGCCCAGAGTACGTCGTCGAGCGTGCCGGCACCGGCAAGCTTCTTCGAAAAGAGGTAGATGTCCTCGGTGGCCCTCGCCCGTGAGCGGGCGGCAACCGCCTGGCGCTGCACGCGCGCTGTCAGATTGCTGGCGATAACGGCGACAACCAGGAAGACGCCGAGCGCGACAATGCTTTCCGGATCACGGATGGTGAGCGTGTAGCGCGGTTCCAGGAAGAAATAGTTGAAGGCAAGGGCGCTGACGAAACAGGCATACAGAGCCGGCCATAGGCCACCGGTCACCGCCGATGCCAGCACCGCGATGAGAAAGATGATCGCCAGATTGCGAACGTCGAGAAACTGGTCGAGAACGACGGCGAAGGCGAGCGAGCCCATGAGATAGGCCGTGGCCTTGAGATAGGGCCAGATCTCGAACTGCCACTGCTCGTCCGCCGCCCTGACGCTCCTCGACGTCGCCTCGGTGCCGCGTTCGTTTCCCGAAATGACATGGACGCTGATGTCGCCGGCATTGCGGATGAGATCATACGTGAGCGAGCCTTCGATCAATTCCCGCCAGCGCGACCGGGTCGGCCTGCCGACCACGATGTGGGTGAAGTTGTTCGCCGTCGCGTAACGCACGATGTCCTGCGCCACATTCTGACCCGGTATGGTCGTCACCTCGGCGCCAAGCTGCTGGGCGAGGCGCAGGTTGTTTGCGAGCCGGTCTTTGTCCTCCTCGGGCATACTGGCCAAGCGCGGGCTATCGACATGCAGCGCCGTCCAGGGGGCACGCAGCCGGTCGGCCAGCCTGCGCGCATAGCGGACGCGGGCCGCTCCTCCAGGACGCGCGTCGAGGCAGACGAGAACCCTTTCCCCGGCTGCCCATGGTCCGGGAATGGCATGGGCCTGCATATGGATCAGCAACTGGTCGTCGACGCGCTGCGCGGTGCGGCGCAGCGCCAGCTCCCTGAGCGCCGTCAGATTGCCTGATGAGAAATAGTTCTCGATCGCGCGCTGGGCGGTGTTGGGGAAATAGACCTTGCCTTCCTCGAGCCGTTTGATCAGGTCGTCAGGGGTAAGATCGATGATCTCGACATCGTCGGCCTGGTCGATGATGGAATCGGGAACCGTTTCGCGCACCCTGACCTTGGTGATCTGGGCGACGACGTCGTTCAGGCTTTCGACATGCTGGATGTTGAGCGTCGTGTAGACGTCGATGCCGTGCGTCAGGATTTCCTGAACGTCGAGATAGCGCTTGGGGTGGCGACTGCCGGGCGCGTTGGTGTGGGCGAGTTCGTCGACGAGAACCAGCGCCGGGCGCCGGGCAAGGATGGCGTCGATATCCATCTCGTCGAGGATGCGCCCTTTGTAGTCGACCTTGCGGCGCGGAATGACCTCATAGCCCTCGACCAGGGCCAGCGTTTCCTTGCGGCCATGCGTCTCGACGATGCCGATGATCACGTCCACGCCGTCGGCCACCCTGGCGCGGCCAGACATCAGCATTTCGTAGGTCTTGCCGACGCCCGGTGCCGCGCCGAGGAATATCCGCAGACGGCCGCGCCCTTCCCGCTCGGCATGATCGAGCAGTGCGTCGGGAGAAGGTCTGGTGTCGTTGCTTCTGTCGTCCGGCATCATTATCGATCATGGATGGAGCCGGGGATACTGTCGATCCCCGGCCCGAGCCATTCACTCTTTCGCTGCGTCCAGTGCAAGATTGAGACCCAGCACATTGACCACCGGTTCGCCCATGAAGCCGAGCTCCCTGCCCTCGACACGGGCGTCGACCAGCGCCTTGATCCTCGCCTCGTCGATCCCCCTGGCCTTGGCCACCCTTGCGACCTGGAAGTACGCGGCTTCCGGGCTGATGTCAGGATCGAGGCCGCTGCCTGAGGTGGTTACAAGGTCGATCGGCACTGGCTGGCTCGGATTCTGCTCCTTCAGCTTTTCAGCATCGCCCTTGATGCGGTCGATCAGCTTGGGATTGGTCGGACCTAAATTGCTGCCGCCCGAGGCGGAAGCGTCATAGCCGTTGCTGCCGGCTGCCGAGGGGCGGCCGTGGAAGTAGCGGTCGCTGGCAAAGCCCTGGCCGATCAGTTCGGAGCCGACGACCTTGCCGTCCTTTTCGATCAGGCTGCCATTGGCCTGCCGCGGGAACAGCGCCTGGGCGATGCCGGTCATGCCGATCGGGTAGATCAGGCCGGTCAGCACCGTGAAGAAGACGATCATGATGATCGCGGGTCTTATCTGGGTGAGCATGGGGATATTCCTTAAGCGAGGCCGAGCGCTGTGACGATCATGTCGATCGCCTTGATGCCGACGAAGGGGACGATGATGCCGCCGAGTCCGTAGACGAGCAGGTTGCGGCTGAGCAGCGCGCCGGCGCCGATGGCACGATATTTGACGCCTTTCAGCGACAGCGGGATCAGTGCGATGATGATCAGCGCGTTGAAGATGATGGCCGACAGGATGGCGCTCTGCGGTGTCGCCAGATGCATGACGTTGAGCGCCTGCAACGGACCGGTGGTTTGGCCCGGCGCTATGTAGAAGGCAGCGAACATCGCCGGGATGATGGCGAAATACTTGGCCACGTCGTTGGCGATAGAGAACGTCGTCAGCGAACCGCGCGTCATCAGCAGCGCCTTGCCGATCTCGACGATCTCGATGAGCTTGGTCGGATCGCTGTCGAGGTCGACCATGTTGCCGGCTTCGCGCGCGGCGACGGTGCCGGTGTTCATGGCGACACCGACATCGGCCTGGGCAAGGGCCGGCGCATCGTTGGTGCCGTCGCCGCACATGGCGACCAGCTTGCCCTTGGCCTGCTCGTCACGGATCAGCTTCAGCTTGTCCTCGGGCGTCGCCTGGGCGAGGAAGTCGTCGACGCCGGCCTCCGCGGCAATGGCCGCCGCCGTCATCGGGTTGTCGCCGGTGATCATCACCGTGCGGATGCCCATCTTGCGCAGTTCGGCGAAGCGTTCCCTGATGCCGCCCTTGACGATATCCTTGAGGTGGACGACGCCGAGCAGGCGCCCGTCGCGCTCGACCGCCAGGGGCGTGCCGCCCGACTTGGCGATCTCGTCGGCGATCGCCTGAAGGTCGCGGACGGTATCGCTGCCGGGCCGCGTCGCGTGGGCGGCGAGCGTCGACTGGCTGACATGGGCAAGCACGGAATCGACCGCGCCCTTGCGCACCGAGGAGCCATCGATGTCGACGCCGCTCATGCGGGTCTGCGCGGTGAAGGGCACGAAGGTGGCGTGCAGCGTTGCCATGTCGCGGGCGCGGATGGCGTATTTCTCCTTGGCCAGCACGACGATCGAGCGGCCCTCCGGCGTTTCATCGGCAAGCGAGGCGAGTTGTGCCGCATCGGCCAGCTCCTGCTCGGTGACGCCCTTGACCGGGCGGAACTCGGTTGCCTGGCGGTTGCCGAGCGTGATCGTGCCGGTCTTGTCGAGCAGCAGCGTGTCGACGTCGCCGGCCGCCTCGACGGCGCGGCCCGACATGGCCAACACGTTGAAGCGCACCAGGCGGTCCATGCCTGCAATACCGATGGCCGACAGCAACGCCCCGATGGTGGTCGGGATCAGAGTGACGAACAGGGCGACGAGCACCGTGACCGAGATATAGCCGCCCGAATAGGTCGCAAAACTCGGGATCGTTGCGGTGGCCAGCACGAAGATCAACGTCATGCCGACGAGCAGAATGTTGAGCGCGATCTCGTTCGGCGTCTTCTGGCGCTCCGCACCTTCGACCAGCGAAATCATCCGATCGAGGAAGGTGTGGCCGGACGCCGCCGTGATGCGCACGCGGATCCAGTCGGACAGCACCTGCGTGCCGCCGGTGACCGCCGAACGGTCGCCACCGGATTCGCGGATGACCGGCGCGGACTCGCCCGTGATCGCCGCCTCGTTGACCGAAGCGACGCCTTCGATCACCTCGCCGTCGGACGGGATGATATCGCCGGCTTCGACCAGCACCGCATCGCCGACCTTGAGGCTGGTGCCGGGCACGAGTTTGTATTTCGTGCGGTCTTCGCCGGTCAGAAGCTTGGCCTGGGTCTCGGTGCGCGCCTTGCGCAGCGAATCCGCCTGCGCCTTGCCCCGGCCTTCGGCGACGGCTTCGGCGAAATTGGCGAACAGCACGGTGAACCACAGCCAGATGATGATCTGCAGCGTGAAGCCGAGATTGCCGCCGCCAGTGACCAGATCCTTGACGAACAGCACCGTGGTGAGCGCCGAGACGACGGCGACGACGAACATCACCGGGTTCCTGGCCAGCGTGCGCGGGTCGAGCTTGCGGAAGGCGCCGCCGATGGCGGGAAGCAAGATACGGGCATCCATGATGCTTGCTGATTTCGAGCGGCTCATTTTGAAGCTCCGGCTTCGGTGTTGTTGGACGGCACCCGATGATCGGATGCTGAAAAGAAGTGCGGCGGCCCGTAGGCCAGCAACCAGAGGACGAGCATGACCGCCGCGAGGCCGAGAAAGGTCGACAGGGTCGGGAAAGGAGGAGGTCTCTCCTCCTTCCCGTGATCGCCATTGTGGCTGGCGTTGCGGCGCTTGGTGCTGAACCAGGGCATGACAGCCTCAGAAGGTCTGCCCGTGAATGCCAGCCAGGTGCTCGATGATCGGCCCTACGGCGAGCGCCGGGAAGAAGGTCAGACCACCGACGATGAGGATGACGCCGACCAGCAGCCCAACGAACAGCGGGCCATCGGTCGGGAAGGTGCCGGCGGAAGCCGGAACCGTCTTCTTCGCCACCAGCGAGCCGGCGATGGCCAGCGCCGGGATGATGACCAGGAAGCGGCCCATCAACATTCCGATGCCGATGGTGATGTTGTACCAGGGCGTGTTGCCGCTGAGGCCGCCGAAGGCCGAGCCATTGTTCGCCGCAGCCGACGTGTAGGCATAGAGAACCTCGGAGAAGCCGTGCGGGCCGGCATTGCCCATCGACGCCACACCGGTCGGCAGCACGACCGCGATGGCGGTGAAGATCAGCATCGCCAGCGGCAGGCACAGGATGGCCAGCATCGCCATCTTGACCTCCTTGGCCTCGACCTTCTTGCCGAGATATTCGGGCGTGCGGCCGACCATCAGGCCGGCGACGAAGACGGCGATGACGATGTACATCAGGATGCCGTAGAGACCGGCGCCGACACCGCCGACGATGACTTCGCCAAGCTGCATGTTGATGATCGGGATCATGCCGCCGAGCGCGGTGAAGGAACCGTGCATGGCATTGACGGCGCCGCAGGAGGCGGCGGTGGTGATGACGGCAAACAGCGCCGACAAGGCGACGCCGAAGCGCGTCTCCTTGCCTTCCATGTTGCCGCCGTCGATGCCGAGCGCATGCACCAGCGGGTTGCCGGCGGCTTCCGCCCAGTAGCAGACGATGACGCCGGCGATGAACATGACGCCCATGGCCGACAGGATTGCCCAACCCTGGCGCTGGTTGCCAATCATGCGTCCGAAGACGTTGGTCAAGGCTGCACCAATGGCGAAGATCGACACCATCTGGATCAGGTTGGAGATCGCGTCGGGGTTCTCGAAGGGGTGCGCGGCATTGGCGTTGAAGAAGCCGCCGCCATTGGTGCCGAGCATCTTGATTGCAACCTGCGAAGCGACCGGGCCGACGGCGATGGTCTGCTGTGCCCCTTCGAGCGTGGTGGCGTTGACGTAGGCGCCAAGCGTCTGCGGCATGCCGAGCCAGACAAAGACCACCGTCAGCACGATGCTGAACGGCAACAGCAGATAGAGTGTTGAACGGGTCATATCGACCCAGAAATTGCCGATCGACTTGCCGGAAGCCCGGGCAAAACCGCGGATCAGAGCGATGGCAATGGCGATGCCCGTGGCCGCCGAAAAGAAGTTCTGCACCGTCAGGCCAGCCATCTGCACGAGGTAGGACATCGTGCTCTCGCCGCCGTAGTTCTGCCAGTTGGTGTTGGTCATGAAGCTGGCAGCGGTGTTGAAGGCCAGACCTGGCTCGACCGCGGTCATGCCGGCGGGATTGTAGGGCAGGCTGCCTTGCAGGCGCTGCAGGACATAAAGCACCAGGAAGCCGGCAAGGTTGAACAGCAGCAGCGCCGCCGCGTAGGCGGTCCAGTGCTGCTCGTCGCGTTCGCTGGTTCCGCACACGCGGTAGAGCCCGCGCTCGAGCGGGCCGAAGAGTGGCGAGAGCAGCGTGCGGTCGCCCTTGAAGACGCGGTGCATGTAGCCGCCGAGCGGCTTCACCAGCAAAATGATGATCCCGCAATAGACCAGGATCTGTATCCAACCGTTCAGGGTCATGGCTGTGGCTTTCCGTGCCTTCAGAAGCGTTCTGGACGAACGAGCGCGTAGGTCAGGTAGGCGAGCAGGAACAAGGTCACGCCACCACTGAGGATGTAGTCGAGAAGCATGGTCCTATCCTCAGCTCAAATTCTGTCGCATGCTTTGACGAAGGTGAAGAACAGGGCGAAAAACAAAACCCCGATCCCGAGAACAATGATGTCCATTGTGTTTGTTCCTTGCGCCTGTCTGTACTTTGCGCCCTTGACGAAAAGGTGCGCAAAATCGTGGCCCGCCGCACACTTTGCCGCCGACGAACCGGTTGTGTTTTCTCAAGGGGAATATGGACCCGATCGCCATAAAAGTTCGAGACGGAGCGGGGCGGAAAGAAATAGGAATTTCATAAAGGTTTTGGCCTGGCGACCATCCGAGGGGCCGCGGTCGGTGCGTCGTGTACGCTCTACCGGCTGGCCGTCACGCCGGCCATGCGGGGCATCATCGTGTAGCCGGCCCGAAACACCGAAAAGGCCCGGAGGCAAACCGAGCCGGGCTTTCCGTGGTCGGGATGTGGCTTTTACCCCCAACGATGGCAGGCGCCGTCATTGCTGAACGGATTTGGCCGGCATTCCAATGTCGTTCTGTATTCCTATGGCATCCGAGGCCCATTCCCGCATTTCCGGGGAAGCATCGCTGGACTTGAGGATCGACACCGCCAGCGCTGCCATATCGGCCGGCGGTTTTTGGTTGGCGGCCATAGCGGTCATATAGGCGAAATAGCCGACTGTGACGGCACACCCTATCGAACGATGTACTGCTCGCAGCCAGTGGGCTGGACGGAAGGCAGCAGACAGAGGCGATTAGCAACAATCACCCCGCCTTGTGCGCTGTTTGGCAGGGACGTGGCGGTTGCCGTCTTGAGGGTCACGCCTTCTTCACGAACTCGGTTTTGAGCACCAGGCCCTTCACTTGCTTGGTGTTGCATTCGATCTCGCCGGGATTGCCGTTGAGGCGAACGTTCTTCACCAACGTGCCCCGCTTGATCGTCTCCGAAGTGCCTTTGACTTTGAGGTCCTTGATCAGCGTGACGGAATCGCCGTCATTCAATTGAGCTCCATTGCTGTCGCGCACGACTACATCGTTTGGCATGCCGTCTCCTGTGATTTGGATCACCACTACCAGATCGCGCAACAATTCCAAAACCGGCTTGTGGGCGTTCACACATGCACCCTTGCTAGCCGACAAGATCACCGCGAATTTGGACACCAGAATAGGGCATTGATCCTTCTGGCGCCCCTTACGAAACGCAACGATATCAGACGATTCTACCATTTTTGTGGAATGGCGGAGAGAGCGGGATTCGAACCCGCGTTACGGTCTCCCGTAAACACACTTTCCAGGCGTGCGCCTTCAACCACTCGGCCACCTCTCCGTCCATGCATGTCACGCCGGCCGGTTTCGCCGCGCGGGTTGGGGAGATGCACCTCCCTTGGGGCGGAGGCGGAACTTCCGCCATCGGCGTCGCCAACCAGCGAACGCCCTTCCCCTGTACCTGAGCCGTCGAAGCAACAGGTGCGGGGCTCATCTAGTCGATCCGGCGCCGAATGCCAAGCCATAACGGCAGTCTATTCGCTTTGCCGGCCACACAGCGTTTCGCGAAGCCGCCAGCGCCGCGCAAACGCAAGCCGGCGGTATAGCTACGACCGGACAAAGCGCCGGAATTCGCACAGGACGATTGCGAAGTGGGCAGACCCATTCTATCTCTCGTTTCGAAACGTGCCGGAAGGCCCTCCGGAGGAGCTTGAGGACTGACCCGGGAGGAAGGTCGCTGATGTTTCGCTTCATCTTTCGTCTTGCCGCCATGGTCGCCCTGTCGATTTCCGTCATCATGGCGGTGCTCGACGCGACGCGTACCGTGGCGGCCTCAGCACTGGTGCTGACGCCGCTCAACACCAGTTGGCTGGCGGTCTCGCCGGACACTCGGGCCGAATTCGAAACCTTCGTGCGAACCAAGGCCAGCCCTCTGCTGTGGGATGGCGCCGTCGCCTGGGTGCTCAACCAGCCGGGCTTCGCCGTGTTCGCGGCGCTGGCCTTCCTGCTCTATGCGATCGGCTACAGACGGCAACCGCGCGGACGGTTCGCCGCGAACTGATTCACTCTGAGGAAACCCGCGCATGTTCTTTCTCAGCGACATGCTGAACAAGAAGCTCAATCTGCCTAAGCCTTCCGAGGCCCTGCCGGGCCGCGCCAGGGCGATCCCGACCGCATCAAGGCACAAGGTCTTGAAAAGACCGCTCAAAGGTCCCTATCCCGAGGGGCTGGAGACGGCGATGTTCGGGCTCGGCTGTTTCTGGGGTGCGGAGCGGCTGTTCTGGCAGATCGAAGGCGTCTGGGTCACGGCGGTCGGCTATGCCGGCGGCATCACGCCCAATCCGACCTACCAGGAAACTTGCACCGGCCTCACCGGCCATGCCGAAGTGGTGCTGGTCGTCCATGATCCCAGGATCGTCTCCTATGTAGCGCTTCTGAAGCTGTTCTGGGAAAGCCACGACCCGACACAAGGCATGCGCCAGGGCAATGATGTCGGCACCACCTACCGCTCCGCAATCTACACGCTCAGTGATGCGCAACTGCAGGCGGCGAGCGCCTCACGCGATGCCTATGAGGCTTCGCTGCGCGGCGCCGGCCACGGCGGGATCACCACCGAGATCGCGCCGGCGACCGAATTCTACTTCGCCGAAGGCGATCACCAGCAATATCTGGCGAAGAACCCTTACGGCACATGCAACTTGAAAGGCACGGGCGTCGCTTACAGCATTCCGGCCGCCGCCTGAGGTCTTTGGCGCAAAGATCAAGCTGCTGCGCGGCTGGCCTTCGCCATGCTTTTCCAAAAGGTCAAAATTCCGCGTGAATTTTGTTTCGGGCCGTGCCAGATTGCCGCCGAGCGGGAGGGGAATACACTCCTGGCTGATGTCGCATGCCTGCCGGAGAACCGGGCCGGTATGCGGTGCATAACGGAAAAAATAACCGACAGGGTGTGGATCACATGAAACGTATCGTTCTCGGCCTCCTGGCCGCAACCGCAATGGTTCTTCCGGCTTTCGCCGCGGATGTCCAGCCGGCCATCCTCTATGATCTCGGCGGCAAATTCGACAAATCCTTCAACGAAGCTGCCTTCCACGGCGCCGAAAAGTTCAAGACCGAAACCGGCACGGCCTATGTCGAGTTCGAGGTTTCCAACGCCTCGCAGCGCGAGCAGGCGCTGCGCCGCTTCGCCGAGGACGGCCGCAACCCGATCGTCATGGCCGGCTTTGCCTGGGAGGACGCGCTGAAGAAGGTCGCGGCCGAATATCCTGACCTCAACTTCGCCATCATCGACGACGCCGTCGATCTGCCCAATGTCCGCTCGCTGGTATTCAAGGAGAATGAAGGCTCCTATTTGGTCGGCATCCTGGCGGGGATGGCTTCGAAGTCGAAGAAGGTCAGCTTCATCGGCGGCATGGACATTCCGCTGATCCGCAAGTTCGAATGCGGCTATGTCGGCGGCGCCAAGGCGGCCGGCGCGACGGACGTCATCCAGAACATGACCGGTGACACGCCGGCCGCCTGGAACGACCCGGCCAAGGGCGGCGAGATCGCCAAGACGCAGATCGACCAGGGCTCCGACGTGGTCTACGCCGCGGCCGGCGGCACCGGCGTCGGCGTGCTGCAGGCGGCGGCCGATGCCGGCAAGCTTGGCATCGGAGTCGATTCCAACCAGAACGGCCTGCAGCCCGGCAAAGTGCTGACCTCGATGATGAAGCGCGTCGACGTTGCCGTCTACAACGCCTTCATGGACGGCAAGAACGGCACCTTCAAGGGCGGCCTGCAAAACCTCGGCCTCAAGGAAGGCGGCGTCGACTACGCCATGGACGACAACAACAAGGCGCTGGTGACCGACGAGATGAAGGCAGCCGTCGAAAAGGCCAAAGCCGACATCATCTCCGGCAAGATCCAGGTGCACGACTACACCGCCGACAACGCCTGCCCCTATTGAGCGGCATCCGGCCATGATCTGCAAACCGCCGGGCGCAAGCCTGGCGGTTTTTCGTTGCCTATAGTTTGCCCGCCAGATACCCCAGCGCAAAAGCCACGATCAGGCCGACGGCCACGGCAAATCCGCGCCGGCCGCCAAGCGCGTGCAAGCCGATGCCGTGCGGCCGCTGCGACAGGCTTTGGATCACGGCTGGCGACCCGGCATCGATGAGCCCAGAGCTGCGCATCTGCGGCAGGTCGCCGATGCGCTGCGTGATCTGCTTCCAGCGCTCTTCAGGTTCGGCATGGTCGAAGACATGCATGCGTTCGGCAAGCTGCACGACCGCGTCGCGGAAGGCCGGGTCGATTTCCAGATCGCGCTCGGCTCGTTCACGTTCCGTGTCGTTCATCAGGCCGAGGACATAGTCGCCGGCCCGCGCGATGCGATCGCTTTCACTGGCCACGGCGTGCACCCTCCCCCTCTTTCCTCACCAGTGCGGCGGCTTGGTTACAGGCACTTCGTCTCCTGCCTGCTCCTCCAGCGCCAGGAACCGTTCGGCCAGCGCATCGAGCTTTCGCTGCATGCGCTCGATCACCTTCCACTGCTCGGCAATCTGACCGGACAGTTCCTCGATGGTCTTCTCCTGTTCGGCTGCGCGGATCTCCAGCGTCGTCAGCCGGTCGGCGGGCATGGTCATTCAAATCCTCAGTCTTGCAGCGTAAAGCCTTTGCGCCGTGACGCGAATTTCGGCTTCGCCATATTAGCGAATGTGAAGGCCCCGGACACGTTGGAAATTGACAAGCGCACCGGGATTTGTCGAGAGTGGCCCTGCTCCAGCCAATTGGCACGGACGGAGCGTCATGCTAGGCGTTTTGACCAAGCGATAAAAAAATAAGAGTGGGACAGGCTGCATGGCGCAAGCCGCAATCGAGCTGATCGGCATCAACAAGAGTTTTGGCGCCGTGCGCGCCAACCGGGACATCAATCTGGAGATCGCGCGCGGCACCATCCACGGCATTGTCGGCGAGAACGGCGCGGGCAAGTCGACGCTGATGTCGATCCTCTATGGCTTCTACCAGGCCGATAGCGGCGAGATCCGAGTCGGCGGTCAGCCGGCGGCGATCAAGACGCCCAATGACGCCATCGCGCTCGGCATCGGCATGGTGCACCAGCATTTCATGCTGGTCGACAACTTCTCCGTGCTGGAAAACGTCATCCTCGGCGCCGAAAGCGATGCCCTGCTGAAGAAGAGCATCGCCAAGGCGCGCTCCGAACTGGAGCGGCTGGAGCGCGAATACGGACTGGAAGTCGATCCCGATGCGGTCATCGAGGAACTGCCGGTCGGCCTGCAGCAGCGTGTCGAGATCCTCAAGGCGCTTTATCGCGGCGCCGAGATCCTGATCCTCGACGAGCCGACGGGCGTGTTGACACCGGCAGAGGCCGACCATCTGTTCCGCATTCTCAGGCAGCTGAAGAACCAGGGCAAGACGGTGGTGCTGATCACTCACAAACTGCGCGAGATCATGGACATCACCGACACCGTGTCGGTCATGCGCCAGGGCACGATGGTGGCGACGCGCGAGACCGCCAAGACCACCGTCGAGGAACTGGCGGAGCTGATGGTCGGACGGCGGGTGCTCCTGAGGGTCGAAAAGGGCGCGGCGGAAGCCGGCGGCGTCAAGCTGGCGGTCAAGAACCTGACGGTGAAGGACACACGCGGCGTCACCATGGTCGACGACATCTCCTTCGATATCAGGGCCGGCGAAATCGTCGGGATCGCCGGCGTCGCCGGCAACGGACAATCCGAACTGCTCGAGGCTATTTCCGGCATCAGGCGAGCCGTCTCCGGCTCGGTCATGCTCGACGGCAAGCCGATCGACCTGACCGGTGCCGCCGATCCAGGCGAATTGCGTGACCGCGGGCTCGCGCACGTGCCGGAGGATCGCCATCACGTCGGGCTGGTGCTTGCCTTCGAGGAGAATGAGAATTCCATCCTCGGCTATCATGACGATCCGCGCTACCTGAAGGGTCCCTTCCTCAACATCGATGCCATCCGCAACGATGCCAAGGACAAAATCGCCAAATACGATATCCGCCCGACGGACTGCCGGCTCAAGACCGCCAATTTTTCCGGCGGCAACCAGCAGAAGATCGTGCTCGCGCGCGAGATGGAACAGGATCCCGGCGTGCTGATCGTCGGCCAGCCGACACGCGGCGTCGACGTCGGCGCCATCGAATTCATCCACAAGCGCCTGATCGCCATGCGCGACCAGGGCAAGGCAGTGCTGGTTGTGTCGGTCGAACTGGACGAGATCCGTTCACTCTCCGACCGAATCCTGGTGATGTTTGCCGGCCGCATCGTCGGCGAGCGCGGCCCGGAGGCGACCGAAGGCGAACTCGGCCTGCTGATGGCCGGCGTCGAACACCAGGAGGCCGCAGAGTGAGCACGCCTTACGCCAAGCTGCCGGCTTGGGCCGACTACGGCCTGATCCCGCTGATCAATCTGTTCGTTGCCTTCGTGGTCGCCGGCTTCGTCGTGCTTCTGGTCGGCGAAAACCCGCTGCGCGCCGCCGTCATCCTGGTCGAGGGTGCCTTCGGCAAGGGCACAGGCATTGCCTTCACCCTTTTCTATGCCACCACGTTCATCTTCACCGGGCTTTCGGTGGCCGTGGCGGCACATTGCGGCCTGTTCAACATCGGCACCGAGGGACAGGCCTACATCGCGGGCCTCGGCATAGCCGTCGTCTGCCTCAGCTTCGACACGACGCTGCCCTGGTGGTTGACCTTTCCGCTGGCCATCGTCGCGGCAGCGGTCGTGGGCGCTTTGTGGGCACTGATCCCCGCCTATCTGCAGGCCAAGCGCGGTTCACACATCGTCATCACCACCATCATGTTCAACTTCATCGCCGCCTCGATCATGGTTTACCTGCTGGTCGGCCCGTTGAAGCCGGCAGCCTCGCAAGCGCCGCAGACACGCAACTTCTTCGCCGGCGCGGAATTGCCGAAGCTCAACTGGATCATCGAACTGTTCGGCGCCAAGATCCGTTCGGCGCCGCTCAACATTTCCTTCCTGCTGGCGCTGGCCATGGCCTTCCTGGTCTGGCTGCTGATCTGGCGCACCAAGCTCGGCTATGAGATGCGCACCTATGGCCACAGCCCCAAGGCGGCGCGTTATGCCGGCATTTCCGAAACGCGCATCATCATCACCGCCATGATGATCTCGGGCGCGCTGGCCGGCATGATGGCGCTCAATCCGGTGATGGGCGACCAGCACAATGTTGCGATCGACTTTGTTTCAGGCGCCGGCTTCGTCGGTATCGCGGTGGCGCTGATGGGCCGCCTGCACCCGGTCGGCATCGTGCTGGCGGCAATTCTGTTCGGCATGCTCTACCAGGGCGGCGCCGAACTCGCCTTCGAGATGCCGGCGATCAGCCGCGACATGATCGTCATCATCCAGGGGTTGGTGATCCTGTTTGCCGGCGCTCTCGAGCACATGTTCAGGCCCTACATCCAGGCGCTGTTCGCCTCGTTCAACCCGAGGTCGGTCGGCATGGAAGCGATCAAGGGAAAGGGTGCCTGAGATGGATGTGTTCAACGCAATCGTCCAGACACTGGACTCGACCATCCGGCTCTCGGTGCCACTGCTGCTCGCTTGCCTCGCCGGCCTTTATTCGGAACGTGCCGGCATCTTCGACATCGGCCTCGAAGGCAAGATGCTGGTCGGCGCCTTCGCCGGCGCGGCGGCGGCTTCCGTGTTCCATTCGGCCTTTCTCGGCCTCGGCATGGCCATCCTGATCTCGGTCGCCTTTGCCATGATCCACGGCTTTGCCTCGATCACCCATCGCGGCAACCAGATCGTCTCCGGCGTGGCGATCAATTTCATCGCCGCCGGATCGACCATCATTCTCGGCCAGGCCTGGTTCCAGCAGGGCGGGCGCACTCCGGCGCTGCAACCGGCCGAGCGCTTCGAGGCCATCATCTGGCCCGGCGCCGATGCCATCCACGATGTGCCGATCATCGGACCGATCTATGCCGAGCTGCTGTCTGGCCACTCGATCCTGGTCTATCTCGCCTTCCTGATGGTGCCGTTCTCCTGGTGGGTGCTGTTTCGCACCCGATTCGGCCTGCGCCTGCGCGCCGTCGGCGAGAACCCGGCCGCCGTCGACACCGCCGGAATTTCGGTCGCCTGGCTGCGCTACCGGGCGCTGATCTGCACCGGCATCCTCACGGGCATTGCCGGCGCCTATCTGTCGATGGTGCAAAATGGCGGCTTCGTGAAGGACATGACCGCCGGCAAGGGCTACATCGCGCTGGCAGCCCTGATCTTCGCCAAGTGGAAGCCGGTCAACGCCATGTTCGCTTGCTTGCTGTTCGGCTTCCTCGACGCGCTGTCGATCCGCCTGCAAGGCTCGCCGCTGCCCATCATCGGCAAGGTGCCGGTGCAGTTCATGCAAGCGCTGCCCTACATCCTCACCGTCATCCTGCTCGCCGGCTTCATCGGCAAGGCGATCCCGCCCCGCGCAGGCGGCGTCCCCTACGTCAAGGAACGCTAAGGTCGAAACGCCGCTCGGCGCAAGCGCCGGTTTTTGGACATGATCCTCGGAGAGAACACCTGAATGTCGCATGATCTGTTCGAGGCCGCCAAGACCGCCATGGCCAAGGCCTACGCGCCCTATTCGAAGTTTCCCGTGGGCGCTGCCTTGCGCACCGAGGACGGTCGCGTCTTTGCCGGTGCCAATATCGAGGTCGCTTCCTATCCGGAAGGCTGGTGCGCGGAGACCACCGCGCTCGGCCATTACATCATGGGCGGCGGCGGCAAGATCGTGGAAATCGCCGTCATCGCCGAGCGTATGGCCAAATGCTCGCCCTGCGGCGGCTGCCGGCAGCGGCTGGCCGAATTCTGCCAGCCCGAAACCAAGCTCTATCTCTGCGACGATGCCGGCGTGGCCGAGACCGTGACCATGGGCGACATGCTGCCTTACGGCTTCCGGGGCGACATTTTGAAATGAAGAGGCGGCTGCGATGACGGAAAAGGCGCTGGATCATCTCATCGAAAGACTGGACGGCCTGGCGCCGTTGACTGCGCTTGTGCTGGGTTCGGGCCTGGGCGGGCTGGTCGACCGGATCGAGGATCCGATCCGCATCTCCTATGGCAAGCTGCCGGGTTTTCCCCGAAGCGGCGTCACCGGCCATGCCGGCGAAGTGGTGGCGGGGTTGTTTGCCGGCGTGCCGGTGCTGATGCTGTCCGGCCGCGCCCACTATTACGAGCACGGCAACGCGGCGGCGATGCGGCCGGTGCTGGAAGTGCTTGCCGGCATCGGCATCACGAAACTGATCCTCACCAATGCCGCCGGCTCGGTCGATCCGGAAATGCCGCCGGGATCGGTGATGCTGATATCGGACCACATCAATTTCTCGGGCAGCAATCCGCTGATCGGCGAACCCAGCGACCGCCGCTTCGTTGGTCTTACCGAAGCTTATGATGCCAGCATCCGCAGGGCGCTCGAACACGCGGCGAAGGCGACCGGCACCGCATTGCACACGGGCGTCTACATGTGGTTCTCCGGCCCGTGCTTCGAAACACCGGCCGAGATCCGGATGGCGCGCATCATGGGCGCCAACGCGGTCGGCATGTCGACCGTACCGGAGGTCATTCTCGCCCGCTTCCTCGGGCTGCGCGTCGCCGCCTGCTCGGTCATCACCAACCTGGCAGCCGGCATGACCGGGGCCGAGCTCTCGCACCAGGAGACCAAGGATATGGCACCGGTTGGAGGCGCGCGGCTGGCAACGATCCTGAAGCGCGTGTTCCGCGACGGCCTGCTGGAGAGCTGATGCTTCCGCAGGAAATCATCCGCCGCAAGCGCGATGGCCTGAGGCTGTCGGAGCAGGAGATCGCCGGCTTCGTCGAAGGCGTGACATCAGGCGCCGTTTCGGACGGCCAGGTCGGCGCCTTCGCCATGGCGGTGTTCTTCAACGGCATGAACCGAGACGAAGCGGTCGCTCTGACGCTCGCCATGCGCGATTCCGGCGATGTGCTCGATTGGTCGGACTTGCCCGGCCCGGTTACCGACAAGCATTCGACAGGCGGCGTTGGTGACAACGTCTCGCTGATGCTGGCGCCGATCGTCGCCGCCTGCGGCGCTTATGTGCCGATGATATCGGGCCGTGGCCTTGGCCACACCGGCGGCACGCTGGACAAGATGGATGCGATCCCAGGCTATGTCAGTCAGCCTGACATCGCCCTGTTTCGCAAGGCGGTGCTTGAAACCGGCTGCGCCATTATCGGCCAGACCGCCGACCTCGCACCCGCCGACCGCCGGCTCTATGCGATCCGCGATGTCACCGGCACGGTCGAATCAGTGCCCTTGATCACCGCTTCGATCCTGTCGAAGAAGCTGGCGGCCGGGCTGCAGTCGCTGGTGCTCGATGTCAAGGTCGGCAACGGCGCCTTCATGGAGAAGTCGCGCGACGCGACGGCTCTGGCCAACAGTCTGGTCGAGATCGCCAATGGTGCCGGGCTGAAGGCCTCGGCATTGATCACCGGCATGAACGAGCCGCTGGCCTCGGCCGCCGGCAACGCCGTCGAGGTGCGCAATGCCGTCGACTTCCTCACCGGCCGGTTTCGTGACCATCGGCTGGAGGACGTGACGCTGGCGCTGGCCGCCGAAATGCTGCAGTCGGCGGGACTGGTGTCGTCCAATCAGGATGGCATGCGGCGCGCCACCGAGACGCTCGCCAGCGGCCGTGCCGCCGCCACGTTCGCGCGCATGGTGGCCGCGCTCGGCGGCCCCGCCGATTTCATCGAGAAGCCGGAAAAATACCTCGCTCCGGCTGCGACCGAATTTGCCGTCAAGGCGACCGCGAACGGCTTCGTCACCGGCATTGCCACCCGCGACATCGGTCTCGCCGTGGTTGCCCTGGGCGGCGGACGCACGCGGCCGGACGACAAGGTCGACCCTGCGGTCGGCATCACCAGGCTGTTGCCTGTCGGAGCGGAGGTCAGGCTCGGCGAGCCCTTGGCTCTGATCCATGCCCGCACGATGTCGGATGCCGAGGCTGCCGCGGCAGCCGTGCTTTCGGCCTACGCGATCGGGGCCTCGAAGCCAGCGGCCGACAAGTCGGTCATCCGCCGGATTCTGCCGCGCGGCTAATTACTGAACAAGCAGCAGCGTGCCGTTCTCGACCTGGTATTTGTCGAGCCGGTTGAGGAAGCTCATGCCGATCAGGTTGGTGCGCAGCGCCTTGTCGTCGAGCACGATGGTCTGGACGTCGTTGACGGTGATGCTGCCGATCTGCAGGCGGTCGATCACTGCCACGGCTGCCTTGATGGTGCCGTTGGCGGTGCTGACCTCGTGCGTGAACTCGGAAGGGTTCAGCGACAGGCCGATCCTGCGCGCCGTCGAAATGTTGATGGCGACCAGCGTGGCGCCGGTGTCGATCATGCCGTCGATCTGACGTCCGTTGAGCTTGAAGGCCGACGAGAAGTGTCCGCGATCGTCTGCCGCAACGACCACCCTGCGGCCCATCGGCAGCGGCGCCGCCGGCTTGTCGGGCACCGAAGCCAAATTGACGTCAGGCCGGGCTCCGACCGCCTGTTTGCCCGGTGCCGCCGATCTCAGCAAATTTTCAACGAGTTGCGGATTCGACTGATACACGATCGGTATCGATGCCGACGTGCCGGCGAAAACGCCAAGGATGAGAAGTTTGCGCAGCATGGATCGGCCTCGCCGCATGACCCCGAAAATCGGGGGCGATTTTCGGAAAGGATCATGCACAAAATCAAAAGTGCTACGGCGTCCTTTGCGCACCGAATGAACGCGTGGCGCTGTAGTGAGAGCCGATCCTTAAGCCCGGATGGTTTTTGCCGCTTTAACGGTCGCCAAAACCGCGTCTTTGCGTAAACATTCGGTAAATCGCACCAGGCAAGTTGCCGGGTACTACTTGGTCCCGTACATGCGGTCGCCGGCATCGCCGAGGCCGGGCATGATGTAGCCCTTCTCGTTGAGCTGGCGGTCGATGGAAGCCGTGAAGACGGGAACGTCCGGATGCGCCTTGGTGAAGCGCTCGATGCCTTCGGGCGCCGCCAGCAGGCAAAGGAAGCGGATATTGGTGGCGCCGCGCTCCTTCAGCTTGTCGATCGCCGCGATCGCCGAATTGGCGGTTGCCAGCATCGGATCGACGACGATCACCAAACGGTCGGCGAGGTCGCTCGGCGCCTTGAAGAAATATTCCACCGCTTCCAGCGTTTCGTGATCGCGATAGAGACCGACATGGGCGACGCGGGCCGCCGGCACCAGGTCGAGCAGGCCTTCCAGCAAGCCGTTGCCGGCGCGCAGCACCGAGGCGAAGACCAGCTTCTTGCCCTCCAGCGTCGGCGCCTCCATCGTTTCCATCGGCGTTTCGATCGTCGTCGTCGTCAGTTCGAGGTTGCGGGTGACCTCGTAGCCAAGCAGCAGCGAGATTTCGCGCAGCAGCCGGCGGAAGCCGGCCGTCGAGGTCTCCTTCTTGCGCATGATTGTCAGCTTGTGCTGGACAAGCGGATGATCGATGACGGTGACGCCCTGCATGGTGCTCTCCTGATGCTGCGCCCGAAAGTGCGCGCATGGTCCTTGTGAGACGCGCCGCGCTTCAAGCTGTTTGAGCGAACCCTAGCGACAATGCGGCGGCCAAGGAACCGCCTGGCCTAACCCGACCACAGTTTTGTCGGCAGAAATCAGCGTGCCGCGCTGTTTAACCTGGCAAGAAGTGCTGACTTGGTTTTTTTGTCGACGAAAGCAGCTTCGATGGCGGTCCGGGTAACGGCGACCAGCGCCTTTTCGCTCATCGCGAAATGCTCGGCCGCGATGTCGTATTCGCGCTTCAGCGAGGTCCAGAAATAGGGCGGATCGTCGGAATTGAGTGTCACCTTGCAGCCGGCCGCCTGCAGCGCCGGAAACGGATGGTCGGCAAAACTGTCGAACACCTTGAGCGCGACGTTGGAGCCGGGGCAGCATTCGAGCACGACGCCCTCGTCGGCAATGCGCCGGACAAGGTCCGGATTCTCGATGGCACGCACGCCGTGGCCGATGCGAGAGGGACGGATGTGATCGAGCGCCGCCTGGACAGTCTCCCAGCCCGTCAGTTCGCCGGCATGGATGGTGATGCCGAGCCCAGCCTCGCGCGCGATCTCGAAAGCCCTGACATAGTCATCCATCTCGCCGATGCGCTCATCTCCGGCGACGCCGAAACCGGTGACCAGCGGGTGCTCGCAGCGCGCCGCGAAACGCGCCGCCTGTTCGATCGACTCGACGCCGACATGGCGCACGCCGGTGACGATCATGCGGCCCTCGATGCCGGTCTTTGCCTTGGCACGCGCCATGCCTTCGCCAAGCGCGTCGGTATAGGCCTTGGGCGAAAGCCCGGCCTTCCTTGCATGGTCCGGCGAGGTGAATATCTCGGAATAGATAGCCCCGTCGCGGGCAAGGCTGGTCAGATAATGATCGGCCAGCCGCGCATAGTCCTCCTCGGTCCGGAACAGATCGGACGAAAAGTCGTAAGCGGCGAGGAAGGACGTGAAATCGTGCCAGACGAACGAACCGTTCTGGATATAGGGCGAGGTGTCCTTGCCGTATATCTGCGCTTGGCGGATGACGAGCTCTGGCGACGCTGCCCCTTCGATGTGGCAGTGCAGTTCCGCTTTCAAAGGCATTCAATCATCCCGTCGGTCAGTCCAGGTCTCGAAAACCGCCACCTGGAAGCGCGGCTGAACACCGCGCCTTAAACAATAGCGCCCACACTATCGATCGGCTATGGTCCCGCCGGTTTTATGACGGATCAAAAAAATGTCAGTTGAGAGAACCACGGCCGCGGGCGGCATGGAAACCTCCTATGGTTTCAAGCGTGTAGGGGCTGGCGACAAGCAGTCTCTGGTCAACGATGTTTTCCACAAGGTCGCCAACCGCTACGACCTGATGAACGATCTGATGTCGGCCGGCCTTCACCGGCTGTGGAAGGATGCCATGGTGACATGGCTCAATCCTCCAAAAAGGATCGGCTGGCGCGTGCTCGACGTTGCCGGCGGCACCGGCGACATCGCCTTTCGCATCGTCGATGCCAGCCACGGCAATGCCCATGTCACGGTGCTCGACATCAATGGCTCGATGCTGGCCGTCGGCCGCGATCGCGCCGAAAAGAAAGGCCTGTCCGGCAACACCGATTTCGTCGAGGCCAATGCCGAGGAACTGCCCTTCCCTGACGCCTCATTCGACGCCTACACCATCGCTTTCGGCATTCGCAACGTGCCGCGCATCGATGTCGCGCTCAGCGAAGCGTTTCGGGTGTTGAAGCCGGGCGGGCGATTCCTGTGCCTTGAATTTTCCGAAGTCGAGATGCCGCTGCTCGACAAGGTCTACGAAGCCTGGTCATTCAACGCCATTCCGAAGATCGGCAGGATGGTGACCGGCGACGGCGAGCCCTATTCCTATCTGGTCGAATCGATCGCCAGGTTTCCCAACCAGCAGAATTTCGCGACGATGATTTCCCGCGCCGGCTTCGATCGCGTTTCCTTCCGCAACTATTCCGGCGGTATTGCCGCGCTTCATTCGGGCTGGAAGCTTTGAGGCCGGGGCGCATTTCTCACATTCGATATGCGCTGTGCCGGTTCGAAGAGCCGGCAGGACGAGCGCGGCCATGAGCACCGCCGGCGCTGGATTTCGGCTTATGCGCGCCGGCTGGGTGCTTATGCGCGAGGGCGTCGTTGCCGCCTTGCCAGGCGAGGAACTGTCCGGCCTGCCGAAATTCGGCTGGCGACTGGCGCGGCTGTTCACCCGCCGCCGCGCGCTTGCCTATGAGCGCAGCGACCGGCTGGCCAAGGCGGTTGTCCGGCTCGGACCGTCCTATGTCAAGCTCGGCCAGTTCCTGGCGACACGGCCCGACGTTGTCGGCAACGACATGGCTCTCGATCTCGCCATGTTGCAGGACAAGATGCACACCTTCCCGAAGGTCGAGGCTATCGCGGCTATCGAGGCTTCGCTCGGGCGCAAGATCGGCGATCTCTATTCGCAGTTTGGTGATCCGGTCGCTGCCGCCTCCATCGCCCAGGTCCATGCCGCCGACGCGGTCCATGACGGCGTTGCCACCAAGGTGGCGGTCAAGGTGATTCGGCCGGGCGTGCGCCGCCGCTTCTTCCAGGATCTCGAAAGCTATTTCCTCGCCGCCCGCCTGCAGGAAAAATACATCGCGTCGTCCCGTCGTCTGCGGCCGGTCGAGGTCACCGAGACGCTGGCGCAGACCACCAAGATCGAGATGGATCTTCGCCTCGAGGCGGCCGCGCTTTCCGAGCTCGGCGAAAGCACCAGGAACGACCCCGGCTTTCGTGTGCCATCTGTCGACTGGGAGCGCACCGGCCGCGATGTGCTGACGATGGAATGGGTCGACGGCGTCAAGATGAACGACATTGCTGGCCTCGAAGCCGCCGGCCATGACCTGAAGGCGATCGCCGCCAACCTTATCCAGTCGTTCCTGCGCCACACGTTGCGTGACGGCTTCTTCCATGCCGACATGCATCCGGGCAACCTCTTCGTCGAGGCAAACGGCACCATCGTCGCCGTCGATCTCGGCATTGCCGGACGCCTCGGCAAGAAGGAGCGCCGGTTCCTCGCCGAAATCCTCTACGGCTTCATCGTGCGCGACTATCTGCGCGTCGCCGAGGTGCATTTCGAGGCCGGCTACGTGCCGCGCCAGCACAATGTCGCGGCCTTCGCGCAAGCGATCCGGGCGATCGGTGAGCCGATCCATGGCCAGCCGGCCGAGACCATTTCGATGGCCAAGCTTTTGACGCTGCTATTCGAGGTGACCGAACTCTTCGACATGGCGACGCGGCCGGAACTGATCCTGCTGCAGAAGACCATGGTGGTGGTCGAAGGTGTCGCGCGCACGCTCGACCCGGCCTTCAACATGTGGAAGACGGCCGAACCGGTGGTAAGCGGCTGGATCGCCGGTAACCTCGGGCCGCGCGGCATGATGCTCGATGCGCGCGACGGCGCCAAGGCGCTGCTGACGCTCGCCCGCCAGGCGCCCGAGCTTGCGGCGCGCACCGATCGCCTGTCGCGCGAGATCGATCTGATGGCCGAGCACGGCCTGCGCTTCGACGAGACCACCGCGCGCGCCATCGGCAAGGCCGAGGCGCATTACAGCCGCTCCGGCCGTCTGGCGCTGTGGGTGATCGCGCTGGCGCTGGTCTATATCGCTTGGAAGATCGTCTAGTACTTAGTCGCTTCGGACTCCGAGGCTGCAATTTGCGCCAATTTGATTGCATTGCTATCATTGCATTCGCCCATCTCAGCCGAGTGCAATCACATGGCCAGCATCACGATCCGCAACCTAGACGATGAGGTCAAGGGGCTGCTGCGCCGGTTGGCGGCGGAGAACGATCGCTCCATGGAAGAACAGGCACGGGTGATGATCCGTGCCGCCGTTGATGGGCAGATCGGCCCGGTGGGTCGCATCGACCAGATCGAGAAGACGCTGCGCGAACTGACCAGCGCGCACGGAGCGGCGGTCCCCGCTAACGCACCGGCAGGCAAGAGGCTGCAGCACGGTCTCTCCGGCAAGCGCATCCTGCTCATCATCGGCGGCGGCATCGCCGCCTATAAGGCGCTCGATCTGATACGTCGGCTGCGCGAGCGTGGGGCTGCGGTTCGGGTGGTTATGACATCCGCTGCACAGGAATTCGTTACCACGCTGTCGGTCGGCGCGCTCTCCGCCGATCATGTCTTCGCCGACCTGTTCGACCGCCAGGACGAGCACGATGTCGGTCATATCAGGCTGTCGCGCGAGGCCGATCTGCTGGTGGTGGCTCCCGCCACCGCCGACCTTATGGCCAAGCTTGCCAATGGCCACGCCAACGATCTTGCCTCCACCGTGCTCATCGCCACCGACAAGCCTGTGTTGATGGCGCCTGCCATGAACCCCAGGATGTGGGCGCATCCGGCCACCCGCCGCAACCGAGCGACGCTGCAGAAGGACGGCATTGCCTTCGTCGGCCCGGCCAAGGGCGAGATGGCCGAAAGCAACGAGGCGGGCGAAGGCCGCATGGCCGAGCCGCTGGAGATCGTCGCCGCCATCGAGGCGCTGCTCGATGTCGGCCCCAAGCCGCTGTCGGGGCGCAAGATCATCGTCACCTCCGGCCCGACGCATGAGCCTATCGACCCGGTGCGCTATATCGCCAACCGTTCCTCCGGCAAGCAGGGCCATGCCATCGCCGCGGCACTGGCGAGACTCGGCGCCGATGTCCGTCTCGTCTCCGGCCCGGTCGGCATTGCCGATCCCGCCGGTGTCAAGACCATCCATGTCGAACGAGCGCAAGAGATGCGCGATGCGGTCGAACAACTCCTGCCCGCCGACGCGGCGGTGTTCGTCGCCGCGGTTGCCGACTGGCGCAGCGAAAATTCGGCCGGTGAGAAGATCAAGAAGGTTGCGGGCGAAGGGCCGCCGGTGCTGCGCATGATCGAGAACCCCGACATTCTCGCCGGGATTGGGCATCACAGCCAGCGACCCGGCCTTGTGATCGGCTTCGCCGCCGAGACACAGGATCTCTTGCGCAACGCCGAGGCCAAGCTGCGGAAGAAAGGTGCCGATTTCATCGTTGCCAACGACGTGTCGCAGTCCAGCGGCGTTGGCCCTTCAGGCGTGATGGGCGGCGATCGCAATCGGGTGCGGATCGTATCGAAGTCCGGCGTCGAGGAATGGCCCGAGATGAGCAAGGACGAAGTGGCGGCGCGGCTCGCCGCCCTGATCGCCGAAAGGCTGAAAACGATCGTCGTTTGAGCCGACGCGAAGACGTCCGGCCACTGCGTTCTGCTGCGGCGACGCACCGCCTTCAAGCGCCGCGCTTCAGGTCCTGCGGCTCCACATGACCTTTGCGGTCAATTGGTCAAAAGCTCCGCGGTTCGGGCAAGCGCGCCGGCGAAGCCGTTGAGCGGAATGGAAAAGCTCACCGCCTGTCCGGTGTCGGCCGCGAAGGCATCGATCTTCAGTGTGGTGCCTGACTTCAGCAGCGGCGTGACCGTCGCATCGAGCGCCACCGGCACCAGACATCCGACGACCTGGCAGGTGTTGAATGCCAGGGTGCCGTCCAGCTTCTGGTCGTCGATGGACAGACTGACCCCCTTGGCCAACGCCAGCCCGAACGGCAGTGCAAGCGTTCCCGTGGCGTCCTCGCCGGTCTTGCTCGACAGCTCGATCGCCAGCAGGCGCTGGTTGGTTTGCTTGTTGAATTGCTGATGCGACAGACTGCAGATCTTGGTCGTGCCTGATATCTGGCAATTGACGGTCCAGTCGCCATGGGTTTCGGACAGGGCGGACGCTCCACCAGGCAACTGCGGCGCATCGGCGGCGGGCGGCGCCGCCACCTTGTCGCCCTTGGTCTGCGCCGCCGCGGCCGGCACGCCGATGGCACAGGCAACACCCAGCATCGCCATGAGATACGCGTACTTCCTCATCAAGTCCTCCCGCCCGGCTCCGCCTCGGGCCAGAAGCTGACCTTGAGAGACGCGCTGATCGCGTTCTGTTTAACCGTTTCGCCGAAGGCGCCATCATACCCGACGGCCACCATTGACGCATCCAGCACAAGGCTGACGCCGACCCGATAGAGCGGCGAATCGACGGCCTCCGTCAAGTGCAATGCGGGGTTGCCGGGCAGATTCTCCGCCACCGAGCGGGGTCACCCAACGGTCGACAAGCCGATGTCGCTTGGAACGGCGCCTGGATATGGCACGGCCGGGCAGATGCCCTATATTAAGGCGAGGATTTTTGCGCGGGAATGAATGGATGTTAGCACTTCGACCATCAATGATTTTCAGGTCGGCAATGCTGGCCACGGCAATGCTGGTGGGCGCTTGCCTGCCCACTTTCGCGCAAGCCATCGATTCCGCCGCCGGCGACAACGCGTTGATTCGGCAGAACGACCTGCAAATTCTGGAAAACAGGATACAGCGCCAACAATTCCAGCAGCAACAGCAGCAGTATCGCGCCCAGGACCGCCAGATCGTTCAGCAACCGCCACCGATGGTGCAGCAACTCAATCCAAGCTGCCAGACGCAGATAATCGGCACCACCGCGGTGCGCAATTGCCGCTGACATCCAGTCGTTTTTCGTTTATTTAGCCGACTTATGTATTCGGAGTGCCCTGCGGCACAAGCGAAATGTTTGGTTTGCAACGATGCCTGGTCGCGGCTATGCGGCATTGCATCGACTGGATGACGAATGGCAGCCCCCAAGAAAAAGGCCGTCCGCAAGGCAAAGAAGGGCGACAGGATCCGCCAGGTGGCGGCTATTCCCTTTCGGCTGAACGCGCGCGGCGATATCGAGGTCATGCTAGTCACGTCGCGAACCACCAGGCGCTTCATCGTCCCCAAGGGATGGCCTATGAAAGGCAAGAACGGACGCAAGGCGGCGACCATCGAGGCGCAGGAGGAAGCTGGCGTGCTCGGCAAGACGCTGAAGCAGCCGGCGGGCATCTATTCCTACTGGAAGCGGCTGGCCAACCGCTTTGTCCGCGTCGACGTCATCGTCTACCTGCTTGAAGTGACCGAGGAACTGGGCGACTGGCAGGAAGCAAAACGACGCCAGCGGGCCTGGCTGACGCCGGCCGACGCAGCCATGCTCATCGATGAACCCGACCTTTCGACGCTGGTGAAAACCTTGAAGGTCCCCCAGCCCGTGGCGGTCGATCAGGCCTAGATCAATCAGGCCCCGAGCAAAGAGCTCCGAGCCTCACTTGTCGGCCGCCGCCCGCGCCACCCGCGCCTTCGCGCGGACGCCTCCATGCTCGAGCAGGCGAGCCTCGCGGCGGACGCGCTGTCGTAGAACGCGCTTCTCGTTGGTAAGGCTCGCTCAGTTCAACTTGACCAGAACCACTCGGCGGTTCTTGGCGCGGCCCGCGTCGTCATCATTGCTGGCGACAGGCGCCATCATGCCGGCGCCGGCCGCGGTGAGCCGCGCCCCGTCGATGCCGTATTTCGCCACTAGCGCTGCCTTGACCGCTTGTGCCCGTCGCGACGAGAGGTCGAGATTGTAGTCGAAGGCGCCCTGGTTGTCGGTGTGGCCGACGACGATCACGGCCATCTTCGGCTCGTTGGCCAGCAGCGTCGAAATTTCCTTCAGTGTTGGTTCCGACTCCGGCTTGATGTCGGCCTTGTCGGTGTCGAAGAAGATGCCGTAGAGCGAAATGCTGCCGGTGGCGGAAAGGGAATCCGCCATCTTGGCCGCCTCGATGACCAGCATCTTCTTGTCGCGTGCCTTGGGTTCCAGCACCTGGACAATCGCTATGGTGCGGCCGTTGAGCTCCTTGCAGTAGAGATCGCCGGTCATCGAATAGGTCTGCACGGTCACATAGGCGTCGCCGCCTTCCTGCGGCACCTTGGCCGAGAAATAACGCTGGTCATTGATGCCGGAGGTCAGTGCGCAGGCGCCATTGGAGAAGGCTGCATCCTTCAGATCGCTCTCATGAAAGGAATACATCGTCAGGCTCATATCGCCACCGCCGCCACTCGACGAACGGTCGGCAGCGCCGCCGCATTCCTCCTTCTTGCATTCGAACAGGATTTCGCCGCCAGCTGCTGCAATCACATCCTGATAGTTGCGCAACACTTCGAGCGGCGAGCGCTCGGCCGGCAGCACATAGGCAATGCGGGTCAGGGCGCCTTCGACCTCGGCCTTCTTGTCAGGTGCGAAGACACGATTGTTCATCGCATCACGCGCGTCCGGGTCGGCGCTCGGCTTAAGTGGCGACAGCGGCACGCTGAAATCGGTGAAGGCTAGTTTCTCATAAGAGACGATGAATGAGCCCTCGTAGCGCTTGGCGAGATGGTTGTCGGCGGCGCCCTTGATATCGGCCGTCGGCACCGTCGCGTCGGCAGCGGCCAACCGCAATGTCAGCACGAGAACAAACCCCGCCCAGAAAAACACCATGGCTATCGTCTTGAATGCACGCATCGATCATCCCCCTTCGCACTATGATCGATGCTAGCAGACCGGGTATGTCCAGTCGATGACGCCGCCGAGAGCATGATGCCGAAAAGTGCGAAGCGGTTTTTCGGGCGACATCATGCTCTATCCCTTTAGCGTCAGATTCAGACCTCAGGTCGATTCGACCTGAGGTCTGACTCTGACGCTAAGGTCACCGCGCCAGCAGGATGGTCGGGGCGTTATGGTAAGTGGTCTGCACCACTTCCCGGTAGCCGCACTTTGCCGCAACCCTCAGCGAAGCGGCGTTCTCCGGATCGATGATGCAGACGGTCTTCGCCCGCCCGAACGCCTCTTCGCCCCATGCCAGCACGCGGCCTGCCACCTCGGTGGCGAAGCCTGCTCCGTGAACAGTCGGAACCAGCGCCCAGCCGGCCTCGGGAATGCCTTCGATGGACGGCTCCATATCGCGCTTCAGATCGTGAAAGCCGGCCTCGCCGATGAAACGGCCCGTCGCCTTCTCCTCGATTGCCCAGAAACCGTAGCCGAGCAACGACCACAGGCCGGCGTGACGCAGGAAGCGCATCCAGCTCTCTTCGCGCGTGCGCGGCTTGCCTCCGATGAAACGGGTGACGACGGGCTCGGTCCACATCGCGGCATAGGTGTCGAAATCGCCCAGCCGGTGCGCTCGCAGGATGGTTCGCTTCGTCTCGATGACCGGAGCGCTGGTCGCTTGTGGATTGTTCATGAGATCTGTCTCGCACGGATAGTCAGCGCTTAGCAAATAGCCGGCGCGGTGCAAGGGCCAGGGGCGATACGGGCCATCATCCACGCGCCGCTGCTGGGATTTTCGCGCGACGGTGTTACTTTGACCGCAGGCTGATTCAGCACCTGCCGACGCCTCCCCTTTTAGGCGCGGCGGTGCCGTCAAACCAAGGGATAGAGCATGGACACCACCGATCTTGTGCTTGCCATTGCCCATCATGTGCTGGTGTTTTCGCTGGCGGGGATCATCGGCGCCGAATTCGTACTGACCCGTGGCGATCTGGCCGCCGCGACGCTCAAGCGGCTCGCAGGCATCGACCGCCACTATGGCATCATCGCCGTGCTTATCATCGTCGTCGGCATCGGCCGTGTGTTCTATGGCCTCAAGGGCTGGGAATTCTACGTTTACAACTGGGTGTTCTGGGCCAAGATGACGGCGTTTGCCGTCGTCGGCCTGTTGTCGATCATCCCGACGATCCGCTTTGTTTCCTGGAACAGACAGGCGAGCGCCAGTCCCTCGTTCCAGGTGCCGGCGGCCGAGCTTGTGTCCGTGAAGAGCTACATCCGCGCCGAGGCCTTCATCTTCCTGCTCATCCCGGTCTTCGCGGCGGCGATGGCGCGCGGCTACGGCTATTAGAATCGCCGTTTGGGGAGTTATGCCGTTAATGCGAGCGGCGCGAGTTCGACCAGCGGTGCCGGCACATCGGTCGTCTTTACCTCTGCCTTGCAGATGTCGGCGATGATGCAGGCTGGGCAATCCGGCTTGCGCGCCTTGCAGACATAGCGGCCATGCAGGATCAGCCAGTGATGCGCGTGCCGCATATATTCGTCCGGGATGATCTTGAGCAGCCCCTGCTCGACCTGTTCCGGCGTATTGCCAGGGGCCAGCCCGAGCCGGTTGCCGAGGCGTAAAATATGGGTGTCGACCGCCATCGTGTGCTGGCCGAAGGCCATGTTGAGCACGACATTGGCGGTCTTGCGCCCGACGCCGGGCAGCTTGACCAATTCATCGCGCTCGTTGGGCACCTCGCCGCCATGGTCGCGGATCAACGCCTGCGACAGCGCAATCACATTCTTGGCCTTGTTGCGCCAGAGCCCGACGGTGCGGATATGCTCGCCGACCTTGGCTTCGCCCAGTGCCAGCATCTTCTGCGGCGTATCGGCGGCCCTGAACAGCGCCCGCGTCGCCTTGTTGACACCGGCGTCGGTTGCTTGCGCCGACAGCACCACCGCGACCAGCAGCGTGAACGCATTGACATGTTCGAGCTCACCCTTCGGCTCCGGCCGCTGGATCGAAAAGCGCCGGAATATCTCGTGCACTTCCGCCGGGCTGTAGCGCGAAGTGCGCCGCACCGGCTTCGGGCGCGGCTTGGCGTTCGACCCCTCGCGCCGGCCGGGCAGCAATTCTTTTTTGGACATGGAAGAATCTTTGGACTTGGGGCTCGCCATTTCCCTCCTATAATATCCTGCCATGAGCGACACAAACGCCTCGTTTCAGGCCGACGAACCATTCTTTCGCGCCCTGCTGACCCCGCACCGGTCGCTGGGCCGGACAGGCTTCTTCATCCTGATGGGCGCGCTGCTGTTCGGCTGGCTGGTGACAGGCGCGTTTTTCCTGTCGCGCGGCGCCTGGCCGGTGTTCGGATTCTTCGGCCTCGACGTGGCCGGTGTCTACATCGCCTTTCGCCTCAACTACCGTGCCGCCCGTGCACGCGAGGAAGTGTCGGTTTCGCGCACCAGCCTCGACATCCGCAAGACGGCACCATCCGGTAGATCGGAAGCGCATCGCTTCAATCCGTTCTGGACGCGGTTTTCAATCGCCCGTCATGCCGAGATCGGCATCACAAGGATGACGGTGGAAGGCCAAGGCCAGAACGTGCCGATCGGATCTTTCCTGGACCCGGACTCCCGAGAAAGCTTTGCCACTGCCTTTTCACGCGCGCTGGCCACAGCCAAGGCGCGCTAAAGCAACTCCGGGGAAAGCGTTGCGCGCTTTCCCCGAGCAGCGAATCCGGCATCCGGCTCTCCAGCGCCTTGGCGTAGAGCGTAATCAGCAAGGTTTCCTTGGCCCCGGTGAGAGCTACTTTTTCGCCAGCCATGAGCGACTCCTGGCTCAAAATCCGAGTCGATCTGGGTATGCGCGGCCAGAAGGCAAGTTTCGGGTGGCGGTCACCGCCCCAAGGGGCGATATTCCGGCTCAAGGAGATAGTCCATGAGCACACACACAGCGGTCCTCAAAAAGGACATCACGCCTGAAGGTAGCGACTACGAAATCGTGCGCCGCGCCATAGAGAAGATCAGCCTCGACTATCGCGATCAGCCTTCCCTAGAAGAGCTGGCAGAGGAGGTCGGCGAGACGCCGACCGGCCTGCAAAAGCTCTTCACCCGCTGGGCCGGCCTGTCGCCCAAGGCCTTCCTGCAGGCGGTGACATTGGATCATGCCCGCAGGCTGCTCGATTCAGGCATGCCGCTGCTTGAAACCTCGTTCGAATTGGGCATGTCGGGCCCTGGCCGGCTGCATGACCTTTTCGTCACCCACGAGGCGATGTCGCCGGGCGACTACAAGACGCGCGGCGCCGGGCTCACCATCCGCTACGGCTACCATTCCTCGCCGTTCGGCACGGCCCTGATCATGGCCACCGACCGCGGGCTTGCCGGCCTCGCCTTCAGCGACCCCGGCGAGGAACGTGCCGCCTTCGCCGACATGTCCAGCCGCTGGCCGAACGCCATCTACGTCGAGGACATGGCAGCCACCGGCCCCTATGCCGCGCGCATCTTCGACCCGACGCTGTGGCGTCCCGACCAGCCGCTGCATGTCGTCATGATCGGCACCGACTTCCAGGTTCGCGTCTGGGAGGCGCTGCTCAAGATTCCGATGGGCAAGGCGCGCACCTATTCCTCGATTGCCGCCAGCATCGGTGCGCCATCCGCCAGCCGTGCGGTCGGTGCGGCGAACGGCGCCAACCCGCTCTCTTTCGTGGTTCCCTGCCACCGCGCTATCGGCAAATCCGGCGACCTCACCGGCTATCACTGGGGATTGACGCGCAAGCGCGCTATCCTGGGCTGGGAAGCGGGACAGATGTCGTGAAATATCGATTTTTCGAGCTTTGCCGGAGAGATATATAGATACTGATAAATTGCCAAGTATAAGTGCGATATCCGCGTCAATTTTATTTCTTGCAACCGGGAGCAACCTCCGGTTTTCCTGTTTGTTGTTTTTAGCATTTATTTCAGTTAACTCAAAATTAACTACGACAAAGTGATGATGACCCCTATTAATTCGGGCGATCCGAATTGATAGGAGGTCTCGATGACATGGTTTCGCGCCGCCCTCGGCGCAGCAATGCTGTTTGCCTGTCTTGACCAACCCGTATTGGCCACGACGCAAAATGTCATTTTCAACGGCACGATCACGCCAACCTGCACGCTTGTCATTGCCACCAATGGCACGATGACAGTCAGCCCCGACCTGCAGTCACTCAGCTCTCACAACAGCGGCGGTTCTGCCGGAACCGTGACGCTGACGACAACCGGAGGCGTGTCGCTCAGCGTCGATCCGGTCACCACGACGACGGTACCTTCGGCGGACGTAACGTCGACGACCTGGACACCGACCTACTCCGCTGCGGGCACGCATTCTATCGTTGAAACCGGCTCGGCCACCAGCATCGGAACACCCGGCGCCGACCTCGTCTCGGTCAATCTCGCCGGCACCAAGGGTGGCAGCAACCGCTTCGCCTCCGGCAACTATCAGGCAACGGTAACGCTGCGCTGCGAATGACGCCGTAGCGATGGAGGGGTCCTTGAAACATGTTCGAATCCTGACGACGGCACTGGCCGTCGGATTGGCACCCATTGCCGCCGAAGCCCAGTCGATGTCGCCGATGCGTGGCGAGGTCAACAGCTTCAGTGACGCCTTCGCTGTCCGCATTTTCCCCGCCAATCCCTATGACCGGAAGATCCGGGTCGAAATCCACGTCTACGATCAGGATTTTCAGCCAGTAGACGCCAGGATCTCTCCGAAAGTCTTCCAATTGGCTTCGCAGGCTTCACGTCCTGTCCTTGTGGTCGTGCCTTTCGACGGTGCCCCCGAGCGTAAAGTGCGTATCTGTACCGAAAGCATCCCCTTCCCCAATCAACAGACGCAGATAAGGGCACAGATATGCGGAAAGTTCTTTGGGCGCCGCAAATCCTGATAGTCGCGCTCGCGGCTGCTTCGGCGGGCATCTCGCCTGCGGTGGCCGAGGATGTCTACAACCTCAACCAGAACGAGAGCGGTTTCAACCTGCCCGGCGTCACCTTGCCCCAGGGCCAGGACGAGGTCCATGCCGCGGACGGCACCACTTGCCGTTCCGCAGTCTCCGGCACCGGCGCCTATGTTGATCTCGGCGTCATCAGAGGTAACAGTCAGTCGGACAACAGCGTTGCCACCTATGGCCGGGTTGTGATCCCGATCGGGCGTACGCCGAAGCGCGTCGACTGCAGCCGGCTCTACGAACTCGAGGTCGACCGCCTGCAACTGGAACTGAAACTGCTGAAGATGGGCCTTGGCGCCGACGGCCAGACGGCGAGCGTGGCCGCCAGCGCTCCCGCGGCCGCATCACCCGGATGGGCAAACGAAGGCTGGAGCATCAGGACCGGAAACGGCGATGGCAAGAAAAAGAAGAAGAAATAACCGTGCGCTGCTTGCGATGGCAGCATTTGCCGGCTTCTGCCTTCCGGTGCAAGCGGCGATCACCGGCACCTGCACCATCATGGTCGGGACGTCGGGAACAATGACCGCAAATCCCGCTATCGGCATACTGGGCTCCAAACAGGCGGGTGGATCCAGCGCCAGCGCCACCATCGTGGCAAACTCACTGCTGTGCTCCTTGCTCAATCTGCTGGACTGCTATTCGGTTTCGGCGCCGGCGCCGGCCGCATTCACGTCCGCACCGAGCGGCGGCGACACCAACGTGACCTTCGCCTCAGTCTTCCGCCTCGATGGCTCGGGGGTCGACATCAACGGAAGTGCGCCGCAACGGGTCGTCAACGGCACTCACACCATGCAGGTCGACCTCACCGCCACCAAGTCGAGCGGTATCTTTCCCGCCGGCAACTATCAGGGAGCGGTCACTGTGCGCTGTGAATAGGCCATGACGCATCAAATCGAGGCGGACCCTTCGCGCGGTCTGGCAAGCTGCGGCCTTACAGGTTAGCTTTCGCGCACGATTGGAAACGACCTTCGCCCGCGCGGACCAACGAGGACGCTCCGACACTTTGAATTTGTACTGCCAGGAGGCCTTGCTTGATTATCGTCATCGGCTCGATAAACCTCGACCTTATCGCCAATGTCGACCGCCTGCCGCGCCCCGGCGAGACGGTGGCCGGCTCGGCCTTCACCACCGCGCCCGGCGGCAAGGGCGCCAACCAGGCGCTGGCCGCCGCGCGCGCCGGCGCCTCGGTGCGCATGGTGGGAGCCGTCGGCAAGGACAGCTTCGCTGCCGACGCGCTGGCGCTGCTGCGCGACGGCAAGGTCGACCTGTCCGGCGTCGCCGAGACCCACGCCTCGACTGGCACGGCGCTGATCATGGTCGGCGACGACGGCGAGAACATCATCGCCGTGATACCGGGCGCCAACGCGTCTGTGGTGCCCGGCGATCTCTCAAAGGCCTTTTTCAAACAGGGCGATGTCGTGCTGCTGCAGCATGAAATTCCGCTGGCGACCGTCGCAGCCGCCCTCGACCAGGCAAGAGCGGCCGGGGCCGTCACCGTGCTCAACACAGCACCCTTCCAGGGCGAAGCAGCCGGCTTTCTCGGCAAGGCGGACTATGCCGTCGCCAACGAGACCGAATTCGATCTCTATGGCGAAGCACTGTCACTGCAAGGCCGCGACCGGGCGGCGCGCATGCGCGACTTTGCCGGGAAAACCGGCCGCACCATCGTCGTCACGCTTGGCGGCGACGGCGTGATGGCGGCGACGCCAAGCGACTTCCTGACCGTTCCGGCACTGAAGATCACGCCTGTCGACACGGTCGGTGCCGGCGACACGTTCTGCGGCTATTTCGCCGCCGGTCTGTCGTCCGGCCTTACGCTCGAACAGGCACTGGCGCGCGCCGGCGCGGCCGGCTCGCTAGCTTGCCTGAAGCCGGGCGCTCAGCCGGCGATCCCGCTGGCCAAGGATGTCGATCAGGCGCTGCAGGAAACCCGTTGAGATGCTGCGCCCTCGGACAAAGCATGCCGTGACGCCGGCCGGTGACATCTGCCGCCTGTCCGCCATCGAGCTCGCCGACGCGATCCGCCGGAAGACACTTTCCGCGCGCGAGGTGGTCACGGCATTCCTCGACCGCATCGAGGCGGTCAATCCGCTCGTCAACGCCATCGTCTCTTTGCGCGATCGCGGCGACATCCTGCGCGAAGCCGATGCGGCCGATGCCCGGCGGCAAGCAGGTGTCGAAACCGGGGCGCTGTTCGGCCTGCCTATCGCCATCAAGGACCTCGCCTCGACCACGGGCCTCAGAACCTCCTTCGGCTCGCCGATCTTCGCTGACTTCGTGCCGCAAGACGACGATTTCTTCGTCGAACGCATCCGCGACGCCGGCGCCATCATCATCGGCAAGACCAACGTCCCCGAATTCGGGCTTGGCTCCAACACCTACAACACCGTGTTCGGGCCGACGCTCAACGCCTTCGATCCGGCCCTGACAGCCGGCGGCTCGAGCGGCGGCGCGGCGGTGGCGCTGGCGCTCGACATGGTGCCGGTCGCCGATGGCAGCGATTTTGGCGGCTCGCTGCGCAACCCGGCCGCCTGGAACAATGTCTTTGGCTTCCGCCCGTCACAGGGACTTGTTCCCGGCGGACCGGACTTCGAGGTCTTTCATGCGCAGATGGGCGTCGACGGACCGATGGGCCGCAGCGTTCGCGACATGGCGTTGCTGCTCGATGTGCAGGCGGGCTACCATCCGCAGGCGCCTTTGTCCTATGAGAAACCGACGTCATTCCTCGGAGGGCTTGCAGCAAAAGCGACTGGCGGCCGCATCGCCTGGTTTGGTGACCTCGGCGGTTATCTGCCGGTCGAACTCGGCATCCTCAGCCTGTGCGAGGCAGCACTTGGCCGCTTTGCGGATGCGTCCTTCCCCAGCGAACCCCTGCTGCCGGATTTCGATTTCGAAGCGTTGTGGCAGGCCTTCGTGACGCTGCGGCAAGCCAGCAGCGGCTGTGCGCTCAAGACACACTATGACGACCCCGCGAAACGCCGCCTGCTCAAGCCCGAAGCCATCTGGGAAGTGGAGAACGCGATACGGCTGACGGCGCCGCAGATCCGCGCCGCCTCCGTCATCCGCACCTCCTGGCATCGAACGCTGCTGTCGCTCTTCGACCGCTATGATCTCATTGCGCTGCCGACCGCGCAGGTCTTCCCGTTCGATGTAAGCACGCATTGGCCCCGTGAGGTCGCCGGACGCGCGATGGACAGCTACCACCGCTGGATGCAGGTATCGGCGTTCGCCACGCTGGGCGGCTGCCCGGCGGTCAACGTGCCGGTCGGCTTCGACGACAAGGGCCGGCCGATGGGCATGCAGTTGATCGGCCGGCCGCGCGGCGATCTCGCCGTGCTTAAGGCGGCGGCGGCCTACGAGGCAACGATGCCCTGGCAGGCCGGCGCCTGAGCAGCATCGCGGCGTTTCGCGCACCGGCTTGCACCGTCAGCGCTGCCATGCATTGATTATCCTCAGCTGCGCCGCATCGGCGGCATTCCTAGAGCATGATCCCGAAAAGTGGGAACCGGTTTTCGGAAAAGATCATGCTCCAACAAACAGGGAAAAATCATGTCGCTCGAACTCTACGCCGCCTATGTCGTCGCTTGCATCGTCATCATCCTGGTGCCCGGTCCGACGGTCACGCTGATCATCGCCAACAGCATCCGCCATGGCACCCGCGCCGGTCTCGCCAATGTCGCCGGCACGCAGGCCGGGCTTGCCGTGATGATCGCCATCGTCGGCATCGGCCTTAACACGCTGATTTCGGGCATGGGCCACTGGTTCGAATGGGTGCGGCTGATCGGCGCCGCCTATCTGATCTGGATGGGTGTCCAGATGTTCCGCTCAAAGGGCAAGTTGAACGCTGACGGGACCGCCAAGAAGCCGCGCGGGGGCTTCTTCCTGCAGGGTCTGCTGGTGGCGCTCAGCAACCCCAAGACGCTGATTTTCTTCGGCGCCTTCTTTCCGCAGTTCATTTCGCCACAAGGCAACTATTCGCTGCAGATCGCCGTCATGGGCCTCACCGCCATGATCTTCGCGGCCATGTCGGATTCGACCTATGCGCTGGCCGCCGGCCGCGCCGGACGCCTGCTATCGGCCAGCCGCATCAAGCTCATGTCCAGGATCAGCGGCAGCTTCATGGTCGGTGGCGGCCTGTGGCTGGCGTTCTCACGGTCGAAGTAGGACCGCCTCACCTTCTCCCCTTGTGGGTCCCATAAGGGGAGAAGGCAAAGAGGGCCCTAAAGCCGCCCCAATCTCTCCACCAGCAGGGCGAAAAACCCATCATGGTCGATGTCGCGCATCACCATGGCGTTCTTCGGCCGTTTGGTGACGCCCCACCAGTCGATCACGGTCATGCCCATGGTCAGTTCCGAGGCGGTTTCCACGCTGACATTGCAGTTGCGACCCCTGAAGAGTTCAGGCTTCAGAAGATAAGCGATGACGCAGGGGTCGTGCAGGGGTCCGCCATCGGTGCCGTATTTCTCCTCGTCGAAGCGCTCGAAGAATTCCAGCATTTCCGCGGTTGCGGTGCCGACCTTTGTGCCGAGCGCACGGAAAGTCTGCGTGCGCTTGGCGGTGGTCAGCGCCTTGTGGGTGACGTCGAGCGGCATCATCACGATCGGAATGCCGGATTTAAGCACGACATCGGCGGCATGCGGATCGACATAGATGTTGAATTCGGCGGCCGGCGTGACGTTGCCCCCTTCGAAGAAGCCGCCCCCCATCAGCACGATTTCCTTGATGCGCGGTGCGATGCGCGGCTCGCGGATCAGCGCCAGCGCAATGTTGGTCAGCGGACCGAGCGGGCAAAGCGTGATCGTGCCGCTCTCTTCCTTCATCAGCGTCTCGACGATGAAATCGACCGCATACTGGTCCTGCAGCTTCATCGTCGGTTCGGGGAGTTGCGGGCCATTGAGACCGGTTTTGCCATGCACTTCCTCGGCGGTGACCAGTTCGCGCATCAGCGGTCGGATAGCGCCGGCATAGACCTTGATATCCGGGCGGCCAGCCAGCTCGCAGATCTTGCGGGCACTCTTTTCGGTAAGTTTCAGCGGCACGTTGCCGGCAACGGCGGTGATGCCGACGATCTCCAGCTCGGAGCTGCCGAGCGCCAGCAAAATGGCGACGGCATCATCCTGGCCGGGATCCGTGTCGATGATGATCTTGCGTGATTGGGGCATTTCAATTCCTTGTTTGGCGAGGCCATGGACTTTGAATGGATCTGATCGAAACATCCAAACGACGCCGAAGCGGCCGCGAGCTGCCACGTCGAACCGCTCGACCTGGGAAGACAATCCCGGCCTGCGCGCTTCTCCCTGCATCTGCTCGCCGTTTCAAGCGCCATGCCGATCATTCCTGTGAGTCCACGACCTGGTCTTTTTGGGCGGGTCTATTGACGGCTTGAACTTGGTCGCGGGGCGGACCATATCAAGGCCATCGGGAAAAATGCCCTCTGGGTTTTTCCACTTGATGTCGCTCTTGAGAGGACAGTGTAACATGAGCCGAATGACGCCTTTTTCCAGCCCGCTTCTCCTTGGTTTCGACGCCATGGAAAAGACCCTGGAACGTTTGGCGAAGTCCGGTGACAGCTATCCTCCATACAACATCGAACGCCTCAGCGGCGCCGACGGCAAGACCGAAAGGTTACGCATCACATTGGCGGTCGCCGGTTTCGCCGAAAGCGATCTCGATGTCACAACGGAGGAAAACCAGTTGGTCGTGCGAGGCCGTCAGACTGACGACACCGAGCGCGAATTTCTTCATCGCGGCATCGCCGCGCGCCAGTTCCAGCGCTGTTTCGTGCTAGCCGACGGCATGCGGGTGATCGCGGCGGAGCTGAAGAACGGCCTTTTGTCGATCGATCTCGATCGGCCGGAGTCCGAACGGCTGGTACGGAAAATAAATATATCGGTGAAAGACTAATCTTTACCGATGGCTCTCATGCGGGATGGCCTTGAGCGGCGTCCTCGCGCCAAGGAGGCTTTGAAATGACCAGAACTGAAAATATCACCATGACCAATGGCGAATTCGCGCATCTCGGCGAGGGCTCGGTCGCTTATCTCAGAAAGGTCTCGAGCGACGAATTGCTCGGCCGGTTCCCCAACCTCGGCGAAATCGCGCCCGGCATGGAACTGTGGGCGCTGTTTGCCGCCAATGGTCAGCCGATCCTGCTTTCCGATGCGCGTGACCGTGCACTGGCCGGCGCCATGGAAAACGACCTGACCACGGTCGCCATTCACTGAGGTGATCCCAATCGAAACGAGCAGGGCCGTCCGTGGCGGCCCTTGCGAGGGTTTCGTCCTGAATTCAGGCCGCGTGTGAGGCCTGGGTGTCCGACAAAAGCGCGTGAATTGCCGCGGCGTCGCGCGTACCCCTGATCTTGGCCACAGTGTCGGCGTCGCGCAGCACCCGCGCGATGCGCGACAAGGCCTTGAGATGATCGGCCCCGGCACCTTCCGGCGCCAGCAGCAGGAACACCAGGTCGACCGGCTGATCGTCGAGCGACTCGAAATCCACCGGCGTCTCCAGCCGCGCGAAAACTCCCGCGATGCGCTTCACGCCGGCCAGCTTGCCGTGCGGAATGGCGATGCCGTTGCCGACGCCGGTCGAGCCCAGACGTTCACGCTGCAGGATGGTGTCGAACACCTCCCGTTCCGGAATGCCGGAAATCGCCGCTGCCCGTTCGGACAGCAGTTGCAGCAGCTGCTTCTTGGAGTTCGCCTTCAACGCCGGCAGTATCGCCGGAACGTTGATAAGATCGCTCAGATCCATGCTTGAAATCCCTTGTTCGCCTGCCGTCACCAGTCCCCACCCCTCGTGCGGCCGGCTCTTATCCCAGTGCGACCGTGGTCGTCACGTCCGTGCGACCCTTGTCGTCACGCTTGTGCGACCTTGGTCGTGAACGGGTCGATCCAGCCGATGTTTCCATCGGGCCGGCGATAGACGATGTTGAGATGGTCGTTTCCGGCATTGCGGAAGACGAAGACCGGGCTGTCCTTGTTGTCGAGCTCGATGACCGCCGACGCCACCGACATGGTCTTCAGCGTCATGGTCGATTCGGCGACGATAGCCGGTGCAAAATTCTCCGGAATTTCCTCGTCGTCGTCCGCAAGCGGCGCCATCACCGTGTAGGCAATGTCGGTCGGTTCGCCATTTGCGGCACCCGAACTGTGCGACTTCAGCCGCCGCTTGTAGCGCCTAAGGCGGGTCTCCAGACGATCCGCCGCGGCCTCGAAGGCCAATGTCGGATCCTGGGCATCGCCGGTAGCCTGCAGCGAAGCGCCGGAATCCAGCCGGATCATGCAATCCGCCGAATAGCGCGAGCCCGATTTGATGACCGTGACGTGACCGGCAAAGCCACGATCGAAATATTTGCCGATCGCTTCGCCGACACGATCATTGATGCGTGTGCGGAACGCATCGCCGATATCCATGTGTTTTCCCGATATGCGCAGATTCATCTGAAAACTGACCTTCCTTGCTCAGGCTTCAAACTGGCCCGAGTTTATACTCGTGATCCGTGCGCACAAGCTTTGCGGCGTCACTCGCGCCGATTTTAAATCCGAACTTTCCGGTTGATCACAAGCCGCCTTTTGACCGTCCCGAGGCCAACGTCGTGACGGACCATCCGCATGCAGGCATCTAGCCCGTCTCATGCGGGCGGGCTTCTAGCCACTTCACCGCGGCTTGTCAATGAAGTGCTGGCCTGAGGAAAGTCGAACCGCGTCAGCGCCCGGCGCTGGCCATTGCCCGTTTCTCGCGCCGGCGCTGCACCGAGGAGGGAATATTCATTCCTTCCCGGTACTTGGCGACCGTCCGTCTGGCAATATCGACGCCACTCTCCCGCAACATGTCGACGATCGCATCGTCCGACAGCACGTCGACGGGTTTTTCCTCATCGATCAATTGCTTGATGCGGTCACGCACAGCTTCCGAGGAATGCGCGTCACCACCGCCCGACGCCGCGATCGAGGCGGTGAAGAAGTAGCGCAGTTCGAACACGCCGCGCGGTGTCAGCATGTATTTGTTGGCGGTGACCCGGCTGACCGTCGATTCGTGCATACCGATGGCATCGGCCACCGTGCGTAGGTTGAGCGGCTTCAACTGGCGCACGCCATGGACGAGGAAGGCATCCTGCTGACGCACGATTTCCGAGGCCACCTTAAGGATCGTCTTCGCCCGTTGGTCGAGACTGCGTGTCAGCCAGTTGGCGTTTTGCAGGCATTCGGCCAGAAAATCCTTTTCGGCCTGATTCTTCGCCTGCGGCGAGACCTGGGCGAAATAGATATGATCGACCAGCACGCGCGGCAGCGTTTCGGCATTGAGTTCTACCGTCCAGCTGCCGTCATTGGCGGCACGCACCTCGACATCGGCGACGATCGCATCGCTGGCGCCACCCGAAAATGCCATACCGGGCCGGGGATCGAGCGCCCGGATCTCGGCCAGCATGTCGAGCAGATCCTCCTCGTCGACGCCGCAGATCCGTTTCAGCGCGTGGAAATCACGCCGCGCCAGGAGTTCGAGATTGGCGATCAGCGCCGTCATCGCCGGATCGAGCCGGTCCCGCACGGCAAGCTGCAGCGACAGGCATTCGGCAAGGTCGCGGGCAAACAGGCCGGCCGGCTCGAAGGTCTGGCACACCGCCAGTACCTTCCCCACTGCGGCGGCGTCTGTACCGATACGGGCGGCGATCTCGGCCAGGTCGGCGCGCAGATAACCGGCCTCGTCGAGGCCATCGGCCAGGTCGGCGGCGATCGACCGTGCCGTCGTATCGGCAAAGGCAAGCGCGACCTGTTCGCCGACATGGTCACGCAGCGTGATCGCCGCGGCCGCCATGTCGCCGGCGTCTAAACCTTCGGATGAGGAACTCGCGCCATTGCCGGAAGCCGATTTCCATTGCGCCGTCAGGTCGGGACCGAGCCGCTCGCTGGTTCCCGGGTCGTCGGGAAACAGGTTTTCCAGGGATGTGTCGAGCTTGTCCGAAATCGCTTCGGCGCTCCACTGCATTTCCTTTTCGAACCAGTCGCCTTCGGTGGTGGCCTGCGGCTCCGCCTCGACCTTCTGCGCCTGTTCGCCGGCGGCATCGTCCTGCGGCTCGGCGCGCTCAAGCAGCGGGTTGCGCTCGATTTCCTCGTCGATGAAATGCTCGAGTTCGACATGGGTGAACTGCAGCAGCCGAATCGACTGCATCAGCTGCGGCGTCATCACCAGCGACTGTGATTGTCGTAGCTGTAGTTTGGCCGCCAATGCCATGGTTCGGTTTCAAACGCCTCGTCTACGCATCCGGACTTCCGGAGAACAATTTTTGCAGCCGGCCATTAGAAACTGGCCCGGCTTTTGCTTGTCAAGGCAATTGCTAGCAAAACCCACTTACCGGAGCGTTATCGCGGCTCAAAATCGAGGAAAAAAGCCCCGCGAGTGCGAAAAAATCGTGTCAGGAAACAAATTTCACGCTCAGAGCGTAAAACCCTCGCCGAGGTAAAGCCGCCGCACATCGGCGTTCGCAACCACTTCGTCGGCCCGACCGTGGGTCAGCACCTGGCCGGCATGGATGATATAGGCGCGGTCGATCAGGCCTAGCGTTTCGCGCACATTGTGGTCGGTGATGAGGACGCCGATGCCGCGCGCTGTCAGGTGGCGCACCAATTGCTGGATATCGGCGACGGCGATCGGATCGATACCGGCAAAAGGCTCGTCGAGCAGCATGTAGGCCGGACGGGTCGCCAGCGCACGCGCGATTTCCAGGCGCCGCCGCTCGCCGCCGGAGAGCGACATGGACGGCGACTTGCGCAGATGGCTGATGTGGAATTCCTCAAGCAACTCGTCGAGATTGCGTTCGCGCACCTTGCGGTCTTTTTCGACCACTTCCAGCACGGCGCGGATGTTCTGCTCGACATTGAGGCCGCGGAAGATCGAGGCCTCTTGCGGCAGATAGCCGATGCCGAGGCGGGCGCGACGGTACATCGGCATCGAGGTCACGTCGAAGCCATCGATCTCGATCGTGCCTTCATCCACAGGCACCAGGCCCGTGACCATGTAGAAACAGGTCGTCTTGCCGGCGCCGTTGGGCCCGAGCAGTCCGACGGCCTCGCCGGCGCGCACGCCGATGGTGACGCCGCTGACGACCTTGCGGCCCTTGTAGCTCTTGGTCAGACCCTTGGCGATCAGGGTTCCCTTGAACTTTCCCGTATCGACGGTCACCGTGGTCGGCGCCGAAAGCTTGCCGGCGGCCCGTCCCGGAAGACGCGCCGTCAGCGACGACAGGCTGGCCATCAGGGGTTCGTCGCTCCCGATTTCGGCGGCGGGGTGATCGACATCTGGACGCGTTGACCAGCGCATGGATCGACCTGAGCCAGCCCGCTTTTCATCTGCACAGTGAGCTTGCAGCCGACCAGGACGTTGTCGTTTTGCGACAGAACGACCTTTTTGCCCGAAAGCACCAGAACCTGGCTCTTCATATCGAAGCTGCCTTGATCGCCGGTCGCGACCTGCGCATCCGACTTGATGTAGACCTTGTCGGATATCTCCATGTGATCGATGTTGGCCGAACCGGTCATCGCCGCCGCGCCGGCCGCTTCCGTGCCTTTGCCGCCGGCGTTGGAATCCTTGACGTAATAGACCATCATCTTGCCGGCCTTCATCAATGTCGGGCCCTGGACGACGCTGACATTGCCCGTGAAGATGGCGACACTGTCGGCCTGACGGACTTCCAGCTTGTCGCTTTCGATCTGGATCGGTTTGTCGCCGGACAGCTTGAGACCTGATTGGCTGGTGGTCTGCGCCAATGACGGCGCCAGTCCGAGCAGCAGCAACGCTGAAGTCGCAGCCGCGAGCCGCGTCGAACTACTGAGCCGCATTGGTTTCTCCGCTGTTTCCCTCTGCCGTCTTCAAGGCGGCGGAAGCGATATTGACGCGCACTTTGCTTTCGAAAACCAGAACCTTGCCATTGTCCCGGACCGACATCGAATCTGCTGTTATCCGCGAACCGCCTCGGCTGACATCGACGGGATCTCCCGTCTTCATAGTGCCTTTGCCCATGTCGAGGAAGACAGATTTGAAATTGGCCTGCATGCCGTCGCTTGTGGTGATCGTCACGTCGCTGGTCAGGTTCATCGTGTTGCCGTCACGATCGTAAGTGCCATGCGAAGCCTTGATCGCAGCGACATTGTCAGGCGCGATCGGCACCTTGGCATCGATGCCTTCCAGTTCGATGATGCCTTGCGTGCCGACATCCTGAATGGCCCGCAGCGCGGTCATCGAATAGGGCTGCTTCTGCTTGGTGAAACCGTTTAGCTTGGGATTGGCCATCACCAGCTTGCCGTTGGAAAAGGCCGTGCCTTCCGCCTGGACCGTGACGGAGACGGGTGCGGCGAGATAGGAATAGACCGGGAAAGCAATGGCGATCAGTGCAGCAGCCAGCGGCACGGCGAATTTGAGAACGCGCACGCGGCGCGAATGACGCCGCGCGCGGTCGAAAGCGTCGCCGCGCGTCCGGCCGTCCGCCGGGGGAGCCAACTCCATCTCGGCGTTGGTCGGTTCAATCGGTCGCGCTAACATTCACTGCTTTCTTCTAAACCCCTGCCCGCCCCGAGCACCGCCTATAGGTGGGACGCCGGCGCCTTCAAGCAAGCACAAGCCCACGAAAACTGCAAAAATGTGACAGCCGCTCTTGTACAGATGAAAACGAGATCCGCACAACCGCACGTTCTCCATAGCAGAAACAGACACGCGGCGTAAAATTATATCCGCCATCGGTCGCGCTGCGCGCCTCGGGGCGACTGCACAAATACGTGAGCAGAAAGGGGTGGGAGCCCGTCTAGCCGTCCTACTCGATTGCCGACGCGGGTGGCCATCTCGCCCCCTGCTGAATGAATTGTCTCGCCATGCACAAAAGAGAATTGCTTCCCGATGGGAGGATCATGGTCTAAAAGCGTCTCCTCCCGCCGACTGAAAGGCTGACCATGGCACCGAGAGCCGACGACCTGATCGACCGCCGCCGCTTACGGCGCAAGCTGACATTCTGGCGCGTTGCCGCGATCGGCATCGTAGCCCTCGGGGTGATCGCGCTTTCAGCCTGGTTCTATGGCGACGATTTCGGCGGCTCGGTGGTCGACCATATCGCCAAGGTCAAGATCGAAGGCACGATTACCGAGGACGAGGAACTGATCAAGCGGCTGGAAACCATTCGCCTGTCATCGAAGGTGAAAGGCGTGATCCTGTCGATCGATTCGCCTGGCGGCACCACGGTCGGCGGTGAATCGATCTATGACGAGGTGCGCAAGCTGGCCGCCGACAAACCTGTCGTGGCCGAGGTCGGCACGCTCGCCGCATCGGCGGGCTATATGATCGCCAGTGCCGCCGATCATATCGTTGCCCGCAAGACCTCGATCGTTGGCTCGATCGGCGTCCTGATCCAGTATCCCGACGTCAGCGGCCTGATGGACAAGCTCGGCGTCAAGCTGGAGGAAGTGAAATCCTCGCCGCTGAAAGCTGCGCCCTCTCCGTTCAAGGCGACCAATGACGACGAGCGCGCCATGGTCCGCAAGCTCATCCTCGACAGCTACGACTGGTTTGTCGGCATTGTTGCCGAGCGCCGCAAGATGACCCGCGAACAAGCGCTGGCACTTGCCGACGGCTCGATCTTCACCGGTCGCCAGGGTGTCGCCAACGGACTGATCGACGCCGTCGGCGGCGAGACCGAAGCCGTCAACTGGCTGGCGACCAAGGGCGTCGATGCCAAACTCGAGGTCGTCGAATGGAAAGACACCGGACGGCGGGGCGGCTTCCTATTCTCCAAGGCGATGGCGCAGACGATCGGCAGCGCGCTCGGCCTGCCGGCCTCCAGCGGCGACATCATCCATGAACTCGGCGCCGACCGCTTGTTTCTTGACGGTCTCGTTTCCGTCTGGCACCCTTGAGATGCCGCTTGGGGCAAGTGAAAAAAGCAAATAAAATCATCCTCATAATTTTGACCGCACTGCTTTCACGGGGATCCGTCTCATGATCAAGTCCGAACTTGTGCAGATTATTGCCACGCGCAATCCGCATCTTTTCCTACGCGACGTCGAAAACATCGTCGGCGCGATCTTCGATGAAATCACCGACGCCCTTGCCGAAGGCAACCGGGTCGAGCTGCGCGGCTTCGGTGCTTTTTCGGTGAAAAACCGTCCCGCCCGCACCGGCCGCAACCCGCGCACCGGCGAATCCGTCGAGGTTGAGGAGAAATGGGTGCCGTTCTTCAAGACCGGCAAGGAACTGCGTGAAAGGCTGAACGGCGGCAAGTAGGCGGGCGTCTGCGCCAGACGGCCTCTCGGAGAGGCCAGCTTCCGACGGAAAACATCATGTTCAATCGCTTCGTCCTCATCGTGATCTTCGTGCCCCTTGCGATCATCCTGATCGCACTCGCCGTTGCCAATCGCGAACTGGTTGCCTTCACGCTGGATCCGTTCAATCCCGGCAATCCGAAGCTGACGCTGACGCTGCCGCTGTTCATCTTTCTGTTCCTGGCCCTCGCCATCGGCATGATCGTTGGCAGCCTGGCAACCTGGGTCAAGCAGGGCCGCTATCGCAAGCTGGCGCGCCAGCGCGGCATCGAGGCCGAGAACCTGCGCCAGGCGGTCAGCCGCGTGCCGGCGGCGAAAGGCCCGGACCAAGGATCGGCCCAGGGATCGACCCAAGGGGCGGCATTGCCGAAGCCGACCACTTGAACCGCCCGTCGGCGGTTTTGTCCCCACGGAGTTTTTCATGCTGACCATTTCGGCCGCAGAGGTTGACCACGCGCTGAACTTTCCCGGACTGGTCGAGACGCTGCGCACGGCGTTTCGCGAGGGTGCGGTGCAGCCGGTCAGGCATCATCATACGATCGAGCGGCCCGATGGTGCGGCCTCCACCTTGCTTTTGATGCCGGCCTGGACCGATTTCAACGCGGCCGGAACGTCGGCTGGTGGTCACATCGGCGTCAAGATCGTCACCGTCTCGCCCGACAACAACACCGTCGGCAAGCCTGCGGTGATGGGACTCTACCTGCTGCTCAATGGCGCCACCGGCGAGCCCGAGGCGTTGATCGACGGCCAGCGGCTGACTCAGTGGCGCACCGCCTGCGCTTCGGCGCTCGCGGCCTCCTATCTGGCCCGCGGCGATGCCTCGCGGCTGCTTGTGGTCGGAGCCGGCGCGCTGTCGCCTTTCCTCGCCAAGGCGCATAGCGCCGTGCGGCCGATCAAATCCATCCGCATCTGGAACCGCACCCCGGCCAATGCCGAGAAGGTCGCAGCCGATTTGCGGGCCGAAGGCTTCGCCGCCAGCGCCGCCACCGATCTCGATGCCGAGCTTCAGCAGGCCGACATCGTCTCGTCGGCGACGATCACGACGACGCCGCTGATCAAGGGCACACTGTTGCGGCCGGGAACACATGTCGACCTAGTCGGCGGCTTTACGCCGACGATGCGCGAAAGCGATGATGACGCGATCGCGCTTGCCCGCGTCTTTGTCGACACCCGCGCCGGCGCCACCAAGGAGGCTGGCGACATCGTCCAGCCGCTCGCCTCCGGCGTATTGAAGCCGGAAGCCATTGTCGCCGATCTGCATGAACTCGCACGCGGCCAGAAGAAAGGCCGCGAGAGCGCTGGTGAGATCACGCTGTTCAAATCGGTCGGCGCAGCGCTCGAAGACCTTGCCGCCGGCATAGCGGTCTATGACGTGCTCAAGCCCTAGTTCGCCGATACAGCCATTTTGGCGCCCATCGCTTCGGCGATCAGCGAAAAATCATGCGCGCTGATCGGGAAGAGGCCAAACCGAAGCTGATAGCCCCAATTCGACTTCCCCGCGCTGAAGTCCAGCCTGTCGAGCAGCGGCTTGATCGGCGTCTCCTCGGCCTTTGCCCACTCGACATCGCGACGGAACGGCGTGAAGCCGCCGCCCATGTCGCCCTGATAGGGTTCGCCTTCCCGCACCGTGCCGATCGCGGTGAAAGCTTGCAAACCGTCCTTTTCGCCGAAAATGGTGGTCGGCGAATAATAGACGATGCCATCACCGGGCCGGACCCGGCGCAGCGGTGACGCCTTGCCGTGGTTGACCTGCATGAAGCCGACCTGGCGGCCGCGCCTGACATGTTCAGCCGAGGCTACGGCGATCCAGTATGCTCTCATTTCTGTCCTCCATTGGCCTGTTCCCCGTCGGACAGCCAGCAGACGCGCAGCCGATGATTATCGGGATCGAGCGCAACGAAGGTGCGGCCGAAATCCATGTCGGTCGGCGTCTGCAGGATCTTCAGCCCGCGACCGGACCAGTCGGCATGGGCGGCATCGACCGCGTCGGATGTATCCAGCGCAAAGACGAGCTCGGCGCCGCCACCTGCCGCGGCCGCTGCCGGTTCGACTGTGTGGCGCGACCAGAGGCCGAGCTTAAAACCCGCATCGAGCACGAACAGCACGAAAGTGGGCGAACTTTCGACCGGCTCGCGGCCGAGCAGCGCACTGTAGAAGGCGCCGCTCTGCTGCGGCTGGTCGACATAGAGGATGACGAAATTCGGGGTGGTCATGTCCGTTCTCCAAGGTTCAGGGTTTCGATCTGCCGAACATAGGATGCCATACTGTCAGTTTCTGGCAGTAGCCGTCATGGACAGCGCGATTTGTCGAGCGTCGCCCGCCATTCCTTGAGCAGCACTTGGCGGCGGCGCGGATAGCGCAAGTCTGTTGCCTGAAGTGCTTCGATGCGATCGGCGCGAAAATGCCGGAAATCCTGGCGCATCTCACACCAGGCCACCACCACCCGCACCTTGTCGAAGAAGCCAACGGCAAACGGCCAGACCACGCGCTCGGACGCGGCGCCGGCCGCGTCGCGGTAGAGGAAGCCGAGCTTGCGCTCGTTGCGGATGGCCTGCCGCACGATACCGAGATCGATGCCCTCGACGGCCGCGGCCGGAGGCCCGACCAACAACGTGCTCGCGTCGAGATCCTCGCGCAGATCGTCCGGCAGCACGGCGGCGATCTTGGCCAGCGCGTTGGCGGCAGCAGCCGAGAGACGCTGGTCCGGCTGCTTGGCGACCCAGCGCGAGCCAAGCACGATGGCTTCGATCTCCTCGTCGCTGAACATCAGCGGCGGCAGCAAGCCTGGCTTGAGCACATAGCCCAGCCCCGCCTCACCCTCGATCGGCGCACCCTGGCCCTGCAGCGTCGCGATGTCGCGGTAGAGCGTGCGGATCGAAATCCCGAGCTCATCGGCCAGAGCCTGCCCGCTCACCGGCCGGCGGTGCCGGCGCAGCGTCTGGATCAGGTCGAGCAGGCGTTCGGAGCGGGACATCCGGCAGATTTGCCTGTTTCTTTGACTTTGGTCCATCGCCGGCCGACATAAACTGAAGAGGCTGGCGCGTCGGACTTGGTTGCGAAGCGGGTTGCCCTATGTCAAAAGCGGCCACGCCGCTCGGAGTTGCTCCTGCTTGAAGTCTTTTCGCGACAAACGCCGCGACAACCGTCCGCATCCATCCGCGAAGGGTGCGGCGGAGGTGTCACGTCCGCGTACCGGCCAGGTTCCTGCCGGACCGGACGCACAACCGCGCCAACGGCATGAGGCAAAAGCGGACAACCGTTCCGAGCCGAAATCGGCGCCGCGCGTCCTTGCCCGCCGCGACGGCGCCTTGCCCGCTGAGCATCTTCCGGTGATCCTCGAAGTGGCGCCTAATGCCGATTATGCGCTGCTCGACAGCGGCGCCGGCCAGAAGCTCGAACAATACGGCCCCTACCGGATCGTGCGGCCCGAAGGCCAGGCAATCTGGCAAAAGGCCATGCCGGCAAAAGACTGGGAACGCGCCGACGCCGTCTTCACCGGTGACATCGACGAGGAAGGCATCGGCCGCTGGCGTTTCCCTAAGATGCCGCTCGGCGAGACCTGGCCGATGAAGCATGACGGCATCGACTACCTCGGCCGTTTCACCTCATTTCGCCATGTCGGCGTCTTTCCCGAGCAGGCTTCTCACTGGGACCACATGGCCGGGCTGATCGCGGCTGCGAAGCGGCCGGTCAAGGTGCTGAACCTATTCGGCTATACGGGTCTTGCCTCGCTGGTTGCGGCTCGTGCCGGCGCCGAGGTCACCCATGTCGATGCCTCGAAGAAGGCGATCGGCTGGGCTCGCGAAAACCAGGAGATGGCGGGCCTCGGCAGCAAGCCGATACGCTGGATCGTCGACGACGCGGTGAAATTCGCCGAGCGCGAGGAGCGTCGCGGCAGCCGCTACGACATCATCCTGTTCGATCCACCGGCCTATGGCCGCGGTCCCAAGGGCGAGGTCTGGCAATTGTTCGAGGATTTGCCTGATTTGACCGACCTATGCCGCGCGATCTTGACCCCGAAGCCGCTTGCCGTTGTGCTGACCGCCTATTCGATCCGCGCCTCCTTCTTCGCCATCCATGCCCTGATGCGCGACACCTTTGCCGGCATGGGCGGCAAAGTCGAATCAGGCGAGCTGATCATCCGCGAAAAGTCCGCCGGCCGGGCGCTTTCGACCTCATTGTTTTCGCGTTGGGTGGCCTGAATGAACGAACGGCACGCAGGCGCACCCGGGCAGGTGAAGGAAGTCACCAGCCTCGCCAATCCGCTGGTCAAGGATATCAAGGCGCTCGCCCTGAAGAAATTCCGCGACCAGCAGAATGCTTTCATGGCCGAGGGACTGAAGCTGGTCATCGATGCGCTGGATCTCGGCTGGCAGATCAGGACATTGGTTTTCGCCAAGGCCGGGCGCGGCAACGCGGCGGTAGAGAAGGTCGCCGCACGCACGGTTGCCGCCGGCGGCATGGTGCTCGAAGTATCGGAAAAGGTGCTGGTCGCCATTACCCGTCGCGACAATCCGCAAATGGTGGTCGGCGTCTTTTCGCAAAGATTCCTGGCCCTGAAGGATGTCCGCGCCGATAATGGCGATGTCTGGGTTGCGCTCGACCGGGTGCGCGACCCAGGCAATCTCGGTACCGTCATCCGTACCGTCGATGCCGTTGGTGCCAAGGGCGTCATCCTGGTCGGCGACACCACCGATCCTTTTTCCGTGGAGACGGTTCGAGCCACCATGGGTTCGATCTTTGCCGTGCCGGTGGCCAAGGCGACAACCGAGGCTTTCCTTGCCTGGCGAGGCGGCTTTTCAGGCCTCGTCGCCGGCACCCACCTGAAGGGCGCGGTCGACTACCGCTCGGTCGATTTTTCCCGCGGGCCCGTGCTGCTGATGATGGGCAACGAGCAGCAGGGGCTGCCCGAAAGCCTGGCTGCGAGTTGCGACAGGCTGCTCAGAATTCCGCAAGCGGGCCGTGCCGATTCGCTCAACCTGGCCGTTGCCACCGGCGTCATGCTGTTCGAGATCCGGCGCGGCGCGCTGAAGCTCGAACCAATCTTGGACCAGCAATGAAAGTTGCCCACCCGTGAGATCATGGTCTCCCTACGCGTTGCTCGTCGTCGCGGCCATAGCGCTCGACCAATGGGTAAAACACCTGGTCGAGACCGGTCTCGCCTTTCAGGAAAAGCTCGACCTGGTGCCCTTCCTGGCGCTGTTTCGCACCTACAACACCGGCATCGCCTTCTCGATGTTCTCGTCCTTCGGCGACACCGGGTTGATCGTCATTTCGCTTGCGGTCGTCGCATTCGTGCTGTTCCTGGCGAAGCGGATCGCGCCGTCCCAGATCCTTGCCCGTGCCGGCTTTGCGCTGATCGTCGGCGGCGCCCTCGGCAATCTGATCGACCGCGCCGTCTACGGTCACGTCATCGACTACGTCCTGTTCCACACGCCGGTCTGGTCCTTCGCCGTCTTCAATCTTGCCGACGCCTTCATCTCGGTCGGCGCGGCACTGGTCGTCTTCGACGAACTGTTCGGCTGGCGGCGCGAGCCAAAGCCTTCAAACGCCAAGTCTTCCAAAGATTGACCTCACGCGGCCGGCGCCGCACAGTTCATGTCGCCAAGCAGACGCGGAGAAAGAGATGTCCGAGACCTTCAAAGCCATCGTCGTTTCGCGTGACGCCGCGAAAAAGCAGTCGGTAACCGTGACCGATCTCACCGAAGCTGACCTGATGGAAGGCGATGTCACCATCGCGGTCGAGGCGACGACCGTGAATTACAAGGATGGCCTGGCGATCACAGGCAAAGCGCCGGTGATCCGCCGCTGGCCGCTGGTGCCGGGCATCGATTTCGCCGGCACTGTCATCTCGTCCTCTCATCCCGACTGGCGGGCTGGAGACAAAGCCATCCTGAACGGCTGGGGCGTCGGTGAAACCCATTTCGGTGCCTATGCCGGCCGCGCCCGTGTAAAGGGTGACTGGCTGGTGCCGCTGCCGCAAGGCATCAGCCCTCATGACGCGATGGCCGTCGGCACTGCCGGCTACACCGCCATGCTCTGCGTCATGGCGCTGGAGCGGCACGGCATTCTGCCCGATCGCGGCCCGGTGGTGGTGACGGGCGCGGCCGGCGGCGTCGGCTCGGTCGCGGTCTCGATCCTGTCCAGTCTCGGCTATCATGTCATTGCTTCCACCGGCCGCAATGCCGAAAGCCCCTATTTGATCAACCTTGGCGCTGCCGAAGTAATATCGCGCGAGGAGCTTGCCCAGCCGGCAAAGCCGCTGGCCAAGGAGCGCTGGGCTGGTGGCGTCGACGCCGTCGGCAGCCACACGCTGGCCAATGTGCTTTCGATGACATCCTATGGCGGTGCGGTCGCCGCCTGCGGCCTGGCCGGCGGCATGGACCTGCCGACCAGCGTCGCCCCCTTCATCCTGCGTGGCGTCTCGCTGCTCGGCATCGATTCAGTAATGGCGCCGAAGGTCGTCCGCCTCGAAGCATGGCGGCGCATCGGCACCGACCTCGATCTGCAGAAGCTCGCCAGCCTGTCCAGGACCATCGGGTTCGACGGCATCATCGATGCCGCGCGCGATATCGTTGACGGCAAGATCCGCGGCCGCGTCGTCGTGGACATGTGAACCGCACGAATGCCGGAGAAAGGCGGACGGAATTGCCGCGCCTGATGGCAAATCCGCCGCAGCCGCTGCAAAATGGGCCCATCCGCTAAAATTCGAACGATCCGCCGCAATTTTCCATAATCTCTGTCTGGCAAGGATTTCGCATGATCGCGGAATCCGGCAGCCAAGAGGCGGACACTGACAACGACGCCGATGCAGTGCAGACGTCGGCGCGGCGCGTTGTCGCCGCGCCACCGCTGATGCCTGAGCCGGGGCCCGCCAGACGCGAGGGGCTTCCGCTCCTGGCCTTCGTCGCCATCATCGTGCTGGCAGGCCTGGCGCATCTGACCGGAGCACCAATCTTCATCAGCGTCGCATTGCTGGCAACCGGCCTTGCCGGCATTGGCTTGCATCTGCACTCGATGCGGAGCGAACACCGCACCGCTGCCCTTCTTGACGAAACCACCGCCCGCAGCCGCGCCGAGATCGAGACGCTGGCCGATCGCATGTGGGAAATGCAGGAGAGCGATGAGCGCTTTCGCGGCCTGATCGATGCGCTCGGCGACCTCGTCATTCATCGCAACCGCGACGGCTACATCGTCTATGCCAATAGGGTCTTCGCCGATCTCGTCGAAACCGATCAGCGCGACCTTGCAGGCAAGACCCTGGCGGAACTCGGCATCGAGGTCGGCATCGTCCCTGATGCCGCCTTTTCCGATCATGAATGCCTGAGTTCCACCGATGTCGCCATCAATACGCCCAGCGGCCCGCGTTGGTTTTCGTGGATCGAACTATCGGTGCGCGACAAGGACACCGGCGCCGTTTCGCATCGCGCCATCGCCCGCGACATCACCGCCCGCAAACGCGCCGAATCCTCGCTGATCACCGCACGCGAACGGGCCGAATACGCCAGCCAGGCCAAATCGCGCTTCCTCGCCACCGTCAGCCATGAAATTCGCACGCCGATGAACGGCATCATGGGCATGGCCAGGCTGCTGGCGGACACCAGCCTGTCGCCGGAGCAGCAGACCTATGTCGGCGCCGTCTCGACCTCAGCCAGCGCATTGCTTGCCCTGATCGAGGATCTTCTCGACTATTCCAAGATCGAAGCCGGGCGCTTCGACCCGGAGCCGCAGCCGATGTCGGTGCGCGAGATCGCCGATAACATCATCGAGTTGCTGGCCGCGCGCGCCTTCGCCAAGGATATCGGGCTGGGCTGCTATGTCGAACCCGACGTGCCACAGTTGATCACTGCCGATCCGGGCAGGGTCAGGCAGGTGCTGCTCAACCTTATCGGCAACGCCATCAAGTTCACCGACAGCGGCGGCGTGTTGGTGAGCGTTGCGCGTGTGCGCGCCGAAACCACCGACCGCATTTGCTTCACCATCGCCGATACCGGTCCGGGCCTGCACGATGAGGATCTGGACCGCATTTTCGAGGAGTTCGAGCAAGCCGACGGCACGTCGACGCGTGCGCATGGCGGGGCCGGTCTTGGCCTTGCCATCTCCAAACGCCTGGTGGCCGCCATGGGCGGCACGATCTCGGTGTCCAGCCGGATCGGCCAGGGATCCGAGTTCGTCTTCGAGATCCCGGCGATAGCAGCCACCGAGGCACAGCAGGGCCGCCAAAACGCGCTTTCGGGCAGGCGCGCGGTGATCCTTTCGAAAAACGCTGTCGAGGCTGATGCCATCGCCCGCACCATCCGCGCCAATGGCGGCGCGGTCGACCTCGCCACCACCGCCGCGCAAGCCGCACCCTTCGCCGCCGGCTGCGATGCGCTTCTGGTCGATGCGGCCATGGAAGAAAGCGACGGAAGGCTGCTCAAGCGCCTGCGCCTGAGCGGTTTTTCCCACTGCGAGGCCATCACGCTGATCGCGCCGACCGACCGCGGCATGCTCGGCGAGTTCCGCGCCAGCGGCTACGCAACTTTCCTGGCCAGGCCGGTGCGTGGCGGAACGCTTCTGCGTGTGCTGTTGAGCAGCCATGCCCCAAGCCTCGCCCAGCCGCAGCTGGAAAAGCGTGGCGGGCCGACACTTCGCACCGTCAGCAACCGACAGCGGGGCCTGTCGGTGCTGATCGCCGAGGACAATGACATCAACGCCATGCTGGCCCGCGCCACGCTGTTGAAGGCCGGGCATCGCGTCAAAGTGGTCGGCAACGGCAAGGCCGCCGTCGAGGCTGTCACGGGCGCCGGGCACAACCACCGCTTCGACGTGGTTCTGATGGACCTGCACATGCCGGTCATGGACGGATTGGACGCGATTGCCGCCATCCGCCGCCATGAAGAAGAAACCGCAATGTCGCCGGTGCCGATCATGGTGCTGTCGGCCGACAGCCAGGAAAAGACCCGCCATGCGGTGTTGGCTCATGGCGCCAGCGGCTTTGTCGCCAAGCCGCTCGACCCTGAGGCGCTGGTCAATGCCGTCGAGGGACAGGTCGTCGCGGCCTGAGTTTTTCACCGTCCAATCCGCGCCACGCGCTCACGTAACGTAGTCGGTTGATCGCATTCGCCAGCCGACGAAGTATTGCCCGCAAGGCCGCATCACGGTACTGTCACAATCCTGTTGCACCTACACCGTATCCCCGTGCCAAGAGGGATGGCTCGAAGGAGAATCACTCGTGCATACAGTTATGCCGGAATGTGACACTCGGCCGAACGCCAGCAGCGCGCTGCTTGCCGGACGTAACGCCGATTGCGTCATGAAGGGCGCAGCACTGGGCCGTATAGGTAATCTTGAAGTGCGACTCGCTCGCAACGAAGCCGAGATCGCGGCCGCGCAGGAAGTGCGCTACCGGGTGTTCTACGACGAACTTGGCGCCAGAAAAGACCTGTTCCAGACCCATGACCGCCGTGATGCCGACCGGTTCGACCCGCTCTGCGACCACCTGCTGGTTTTGGACACCACGCTTTCCGGCCCCGAACATCGCCGCATCGTCGGCACCTATCGGCTGCTGCGGCAAGAAATCGCGGCCACCGCCGGAGGGTTCTATTCGGAAGGTGAATTCGAACTGACCAAGCTCATCGCCCGTCACCCCGGCCAGCGTTTTCTCGAACTCGGCCGCTCCTGCGTTTTGCCGGAATACCGCTCGAAGCGCACTATCGAGGCATTGTGGCAAGGCATCTGGGCTTACATCAACCACTACGAAATCGGTGTGATGACTGGTTGTGCTTCGTTCCACGGCACCGTGCCGGCGGCGCATGCCGAGGCACTCACCTACCTCGCCCACCACTGCCGGACGAATTCGGCCTGGGATGTGCGCGCGGTGTCCGGGCGTTACTGCTCGATGGACCTGATGCCGATCGAGGCGGTCAACACCAAGGCGGCAATCGCGGCAATGCCGCCCTTGGTCAAGGGCTATCTGCGCGTTGGCGCCCGCATCGGCGATGGCTGCGTCATCGACCGCGAATTCTCGACGGTCGACGTCTTCGTCGTGATGCCGGTCAAGGAAATCGGCGCCCGCTACGTCAACTATTATGGCGGGGAAGCCCAGCGCTTCGCAGCCTGATGGCGAATAGCGAGAACTACGCCGCAATCCTGCGGGCTGCTATCCCTATTCGCTACTCCCTATTCGCTATTCGCTCCTTCACGGAATATCTTCCGGGCGCCGGCCGGGTCGGCTCTTGTAGGACGGAAACGACCAGCCGAATTTGAGCGCGCCGCCACGCACAAGGAACGCCGCGGCAAAACCGGCGAGGTCCGAAGTGAGCGGCGGCAGCCCGGCAAGGTCGCCAAGTGTATAGAGGCCGGCACCGGCAAGGGCTGCTGTGACGTAGATTTCGGGCCTGAGCAGCACCGATGGCTCGCCGGCCAGGAGATCGCGCAGAATGCCGCCGGAGGTGGCTGTGAGCACGCCGGTTATGACGGAGACGACCGGCGAACCGGTAATCGCCAGTCCCTTGGCGGCGCCCATCACCGAAAAGGCGGCGAGCCCGATGGCGTCGAGCCAGAGCAGCCATTTCCAGCGGGATTCGACGCGATGTGCGCCGAAGAAGACGAGCGCCGCAACCACTGCGCAGATCAGCACATAGCTGGAGTTGGCGACCCAGAAAACCGGCAGGTTGAGGATGACGTCGCGAAGCGTGCCGCCGCCGATCCCGGTGACGCTGGCCAGGAACAGGAAACCGATGATGTCGAGCTGTTTGCGCGAAGCCGCAAGCGCCCCGGTCGCGGCGAAGACAGCGACACCGGCATAATCGAGAAGCGCGATGGGGTTCATGAAGCGAACAATGAAAGAGTGAGTAGCGAATAGCGAGTAGGGAATAGCACGAAGCCGCGCAGCAACTCTTGCGTATTTCCTATTCGCTCCTCGCTACTCCCTATTCGCTTGTCCGTTCAGGCGTCTTTCTCAGCCTGCTCGTTCACCGGCCCCGGCTCGACCGGCGCTTCAGCGGCGGCAAACTTCGGACCGCCCTTGGCGACGCCGACCATGGCCGGGCGCAGAACCCGCTCGCCGATCGAATAGCCCGGCTGCACGACCTGGACGACGGTGTTGGCCGGAACATCCGGATTGGGCACTTCAAACATCGCCTGATGGAAATTGGGATCGAACTTCTCGCCTTCAGGTGCGAGCTTCTTGACCCCGTGCCGTTCCAGCGCCGATAGCATGGCGCGCTCGGTCAAGTCGACGCCTTCGATCAGCGCCTTGAAGCCGGCGTCACCCGAGGCCTTGGCCTCGGCCGGAATCGCGTCCAGCGCACGGCGCAGATTGTCAGAGACCGACAGCATGTCGCGGGCGAAATTCGCAACCGCATAGGTGCGCGCGTCGTGCACGTCGCGCGCCGTGCGTCGACGCAGGTTTTCCATTTCGGCCGCCACGCGCAGTGCGCGGTCCTTCAGTTCTTCATTTTCCTTCAGCAGCCGCACAAGGGCTTCATAGTCGCCGTCGATGCTGCCTTCCGTGCGCTCGGCATTGGCCTCGGTCGCCTCGACTTCATCGGGCGCGCGTTCGTCTTTTGCCTGGTCGCTCATCGCCATTTCCCGTCAATCTCGAATGATATGGATTTTGAGCCCGATATCGAGGTTTGGCGGCCAAAAATCAAGGGGTAAGCGATTGTGGACGTCGTCGGCCAAGCCCGCACAATGACCCATGACATTTCGATCTTAATTCAAATTTTACCCTAAGCGCTGGCATTGCTTGCCACAAATGCGTGATGCTGGAACCATTCTCTTGCTGGAGGAGTTTCGAAGCCGACATAGGATTTTGAGATGACGACCCGCAAAAAGGCCGAAAAGACGGAACGGCTCGCCGCCGAGGTCAGACGCCAGTTTGGCGCCGAGGCGGTCAACCGCTTTATGCGCACCTTGCCCGCCTTCCGCACCGAGGGCGATATCCCTGACCGATTCAGAAAGCTGCTCGACCGCCTAGATGGAGCGGAGAAAAGTGACGTCGGCCGGCGCCGGCGGTAACTCGACCGCCAATCTTAGCAGCAAACCTCGGGGTCCCCGAATGATCTTGAGAGCCCGCCACTCGGAGGGAGAACCATCAAGCGGGTGAACTGCGGTTGCTCGACCGACAGGCCACGCGACAATTACGCGCAGTAATTTCGCGTGATCTTTGCTTGCGGCGGGGAGGCACCCCGCCTATGCTTCGTGATGAACATGATTTCCCCTGAGGCGGTCGCTAACAGCAAGCGCGCCTGGCTGAAAATTCTCGCTCGCTACAAGAAGCCTGACAGGCGGCGCAGCGCTGTCGAACTCGCCATCACACTCATTCCATTCGCCATTCTCTGGGGACTGTCCTCGGCGTCCTACGCCTATGGCCATTGGTGGGGTCTGATGCTGATCCTTCCCGCGGCCGGGTTTCTGGTGCGCATCTTCATGATCCAGCACGATTGCGGTCACGGCTCCTTCTTTGCCAATCGCTATGCGGACGACTGGATCGGCCGCGCGCTCGGCATTCTGACGCTGACGCCCTACGACTGCTGGCGGCGCGCTCACGCGACGCACCATGCCAGCGCCGGCAATCTTGACGAACGCGGCATGGGCGACATCAGGACGCTCACCGTTGCCGAATACCGGCAGATGTCGTGGCGAGGCCGCCTTGCCTATCGTCTCTATCGCCACCCGCTGGTGATGTTCGGGCTCGGGCCGATCTGGCTGTTCATCTTCGAGCAAAGGCTGCCTGTCGGCATGATGCGAGGCGGCCTGACGCCTTGGGTGTCGTCGATGACCACCAATCTTGGCATTGCGATTGCTGCAGCCCTCCTCATCTGGTTCGTCGGCCCTGGGGCGTTCCTGGTGGTCCATCTGCCGATCGTCATCCTCGCCGGTTCGGCGGGCATCTGGCTGTTCTACGTCCAGCATCAATTCGAGGAAACGGAATGGGCAAAGGACGCCGACTGGGAATTCCAGCACGCCGCCCTGCATGGCTCATCCTACTACGACCTGCCGCCGGTGCTGAACTGGTTAACCGGCAATATCGGCGTCCATCACGTCCACCACCTCTCGGCCAAGGTTCCGTGCTACCGGCTGCAGGAAGTGCTGCGGGATTATCCGGAACTGCGCGGCATCGGCCGCGTCACGCTGCTCGAAAGCCTGCAATGCGTCAAACTGGCGCTGTGGGACGAGAATCGCCGGAAACTGGTGTCGTTCCGCGAGGCACGGGCGGCGGCCTAAGCAATTCCGGGAAAAGTGTGAAACGGGTTTTCCCGGGAAAAGCGCATTGCCACTTTCCCCGGGGAATTGCGCCAAAACAAAAATAGAACGACCGCCGCGCTGTTCGCGCGGCAGCCTTAGAAATTCCGGATCAGGCCGCCTGGCGCTCGTCGCGCATCAGGATCTCGCCATGGCGGATCTCCGTGCCCAGCACCTTCAGGCATTCGCGGATGAAGTTGGAGAGGCCCGGCCAACCCTTGGCCGAAACGAGATTGCCGTCGACATGGGCGCCGGTCGGCGCGACATCGATATAGATACCCCCAGCGAGCGTCACTTCCGGCTCGCAATAATGCAGCGCGGCGACTTCCCGGCCCCGCACCACACCGTCGACAGCGATCAGTATCTGCACGCCATGGCAGATGGTGAAGATCGGCTTGCCGGCCTCGTGGAAATGCCGCACCAGCGCCTGCACCCGCTTGTCGATGCGGATGTATTCCGGGCCACGCCCACCCGCCGCATAGATGGCATCGTATCCGGCTGGGTCCACCTCGGAGAACGTCTTGTTGAGAATGTAATCGTGGCCGGGCTTTTCGGTGTAGGTCTGGTGGCCTTCGAAGTCGTGCAGCGACGTTTTCAATATGTCGCCCGCCTTCTTGTCCGGACAGACGACATGGACCGTATGGCCAACCGCATGCATTGCCTGTTCAAACACGAAAATCTCATATTCCTCGCTGAACTCGCCGACGAGCATCAGTATCTTCTTGCCAGCCATTCCCGGTTCCTCCCTTGTGGCCATGTTTATTTCGGATCGCGAAATAATGATCCTATCCTAAGGTGAGGACGGCGGAAGGGAAAGCGTAAATCGCACAATTGGTAAGACCAGTTGATGTCGATCGTGATCAGCATCGCCGCAGTACCGTTCGCAGAAAGCGAAAACGGCATTGTTGGTTCGACCAGAATTTCTATCAGGCGGCAGCCTTGATCATATCCGCCGCCTTTTCGGCGATCATGATGGTCGGCGCATTGGTGTTGCCGCCGATCAGCCCTTGCGGCCGCCAAGGCCCTGCTGCGGCACCGTCTCGAAGGCCCAGTTGTTGATTTTTGGCCGGCCCGGCAACAGCGCAATGACGCCTGCCGGGGCACGGATCAGGCGGAACCGCCGCCGGCAATGACATAGTCGAAAACCATGCTCTCCTCCTCGCACCGGCGGATATTTCCGTACGGATAGTCGCAGGGAAGCCCCATCGGAGCCGATGTAAAGACGTCGGGAATTGCCGTTGCGTCAGCTGTTGCGAGCGCGCCGCCAGGAATATTTCGACCCCTTCGGCTCCGGCACGGCGGCTGGCTGGTAGTAAAGCCCCAACCCACCGGTGCGGCCCTCCTCCAGCCGCTTCAACAGCACCGGATTCGAAATTTCGAACTCATCGAAGCCAAGCCGCAGCATATGCGGCAACTGGTCGACCAGCACCTGCCCGGTGGCCCGCACAGCGCCTTCGAAACCATAACGGCTGCGCAGCAACTCGCCCTTGGAGAAGGAGCGGCCATCGCTGAAGGCCGGGAAGGCCAGTGCCACCAGAGAGAGTTGGTCGAGCAGGTCGGCGATCTTCTCGAGTTGATCGCCCGGCTGCAGCACGACGCCGAGCCGTTCCTTGGCCGAGCGGCGCACCTCCGGCTCGAGATCGAGAAACGCCTGCAGCGGCAGGATGAAGCGGCCGTTGCCGGAAAGCGCGTCCGCGTTTTCGGCATGAGCCCACTCATCCTCGCGAAAACCCTCAGGGGTCCAGAGCCGGATCTCCGGTGTCGTCGGTTCAGTCATCAAAATTCCTAAAAATTCAAAGAAGCTAGGGGTGCGTTGAGATTCAGTCAGGCCGCGCCGAAAATGGTGGCTTCCGAGAACCGGAGCGGAGCGTACTTGAAGTACGTGAGCACCGGAAGCGCAGGAAACCGCCTTTTGCAGGCCGGTCTTACCTGAATATCAACATACCCTAAAGCGATGCGTCGGTCAGCGACACTTCCAGCCCCGACAGGTGAATGCCGCACTCGGTCTTGGCATGGCCAGCCCAGCGGCCGCTGCGCGCGTCCTCGCCCGGCTGCACCGGCTGCGTGCATGGAAAGCAGCCGATCGATAGATAGCCATAAGCAACCAGCGGATTTTCGCGCAGCGCATGCGCGCGCATATAGTCGGCCTGGTCCGATGTCGTCCAGTGCGCCAGCGGGTTGATACGGATGCGCGGACCGACGGCCTCGAACACCGGAAGCGCTGCGCGTGTCGCGGCCTGGAAGCGCTTGCGGCCGGTGAACCAGGCGCGGAAAGGTGCAACGCCACGCGCCAGCGGCTCGACCTTGCGCACGTCGCAGCAGGCGTCGGTGTTGCTCTGGTGCAGATTGCCCATCGGATCGATCCGTTCGAGCGCCGCCTCTTCGGGCTTGATCACCCGTATATTGGTCAGTCCAAAATCGGCGGCAAGCGCATCGCGATAGCCGAGCGTTTCCTCGAAATGCTTGCCGGTGTCGAGGAAGATGACAGGCAACGCCCGATCGATCTTGGCGATCATGTGCAGCAGCACAGCCGAATCCGCGCCGAACGACGACACCGCAGCGATCTCGTCGTGAAACAGGTCGCGGGCCGAGCGTTCGATGATCTCGAGCGGGTTCAGGTGACCGTAAAGCGCGTCGAGTCCCGGCGGCGTGGGGGGGGCGGCCACGGGGCCGGGGGCGAAGGGGGGGAGGGGCCGTGGGGGGGGCCGGAAAAAACGCCGCCGGGGACGGGGCCGGGGCGGCACCGGGGGGGGGGGGGGGGGATTTTTTTTT